>NZ_JADWYR010000003.1:0-300000 GCF_015831355.1 Panacibacter microcysteis | reverse complement strand
AAAATTTTATCGATTACGGAAAAGCGCCGCAGGGCGATCTTTTCAAGGATACTGATGGCAATTTTTACGGCATGACATGCAATGGCGGCACTTACAACCAGGGCACTATTTTCAAGATGACACCCGGTGGCGTTGTAACCATTCTAAGGCATTTAAACAGCCCTGTAGACGGCGGAAATCCTTACGGTGAGCTGATCAAAGGCACCGATGGTTTTTTATATGGCGTAACCAGCGGCGGCGGCAACAATACATATGGCACGATCTTTAAAATAATGCCGGATGGCAGTTCTTTTACCGTACTCAGGCACCTTACTTATGCTACTGACGGCACCAATCCGCGTGGCCATCTTGTGCAGGCAAATGATGGCAACTTTTATGGCATTACTTATGGTGGTGGCGCCAACGGTTTGGGCACAATCTTCAAAATAACACCAACCGGAACTTTTACAACACTCAAAAGCTTCAACAGTACAACAGACGGCAACAGAAGTTATAACAGCCTTACACCCGGCACTGACGGCAACCTTTATGGTATTACCTACTATGGCGGTACCTATGGGTACGGAACGATTTTCAAAATAACAACAGCCGGTGTTTACACAGTTATCAAAAGCCTGAACGGGCCGGTTGATGGCGGTTACTCGCAAAGTGATCTTGTGCAGGGCAAAGACGGGCTGCTATATGGCACCTGCAGCAGTTATGGTACATATGGTAATGGCACCATTTTTAAAGTTACCACTACCGGCACATTTACAGTGTTACGTCATCTTGCTTCAGGCAAAGATGGCGGTTACCCCTATGGCGGTCTTTACCAGAATACAGATGGTACATTTTACGGTTTAACAAGAACAGGTGGCACAGGTTCTGCCGGTACAGCATATAAAATAACCAGTGCAGGTGTTTATACGGTTTTACATTCTTTTCTTCCGGATACAGAAGGCAGTACGCCCAACGGCGCTTTTACAAAAGGCAATGACAACAACCTGTATGCAATGACCAGCACAGGCGGCACATTTACTTTTGGCACGGCATTTAAAATGACTACAGCAGGCGCTGTAACAACCCTGGTGAAGTTCAACGAATCTGGTAAGGGTAATATACCTATGGAATCCCTGGTAAAAGGAACAGACAGCGCCTACTATGGCACCACGAGAGAGGGTGGCACTTACAACCATGGCACCATATTCAAGAGATGTGGCAACACATTTACTATACTTAAATCACTAAACAAAAGCGTAGACGGTGGCTACCCGCAGGGCAGTCTTATACAGGCAACAGATGGCAGTTTTTATGGCATGTGTTACGATGGAGGCACATCCGGCTACGGCACCATATTTAAAATTACGGCAGGCGGTGTGTACAAGGTACTGAAGCATTTTACCGGTATTGCAGACGGTGGTAACCCTACAGGCAGCCTGGTACAGGCAACTGACGGCTTTCTGTACGGCATGACGAGAAACGGCGGTTCAGGAGGCGGCGGCGTGGCGTTTAAAATATCAACAGCCGGCGTATTTACTTTACTACACACATTTGTATACGCTACAGAAGGCAGCAACCCCGAAGGCGACCTGCTGCAGGCAACTGATGGCAATTTCTATGGCATGACAACCTCCAACGGAAGAATTTTCAAGATGACATCAACAGGTACAGTAACGGTGTTAAAAACTTTTGTATCGGGTACAGATGGCTATATTCCTTTCGGCAGTCTTATACAGGCCAAAGATGGCAAACTATACGGTATGACCACCAGTGGCGGCACTTATAGCTACGGTACTATTTTTAATATTACTACTACCGGCACGTATAAAGTAATGAAGCACTTTAACCCCACACCCGATGGAAAAGTGCCAAAAGGAAAACTGCTGCAGGCCAATGATGGCAGCTTTTACGGCTTAACAAGCGCAGGCGGCACCAACAACGCCGGTACTATTTTTAAGATTACCACTGCCGGTGCATACAGTGTACTGAAGCACTTTGCAATGGCTGCAGACGGCGGCAATCCTTTTGGCAGCCTCGTTATTGCGCCTGTTAATAACCTGGTAGCAAATGCGCAGAACGTTACAACAAATGAAGATGTGGCTAAAGCAATTACGTTAACAGGTTCGGGCGGCTCGCCACTTACATTTGCTATAACTACGCAACCAAAACGCGGTAAACTAACCGGCACAGGTGCAGTACGTACCTATACACCCAATGCAAATGTGGCCGGTAAAGATTCGTTTGCATTTTCTGTAAGCATCGGCTGTATTGCTTCAGCGCCTGCAATGGTGAGGATAACGATCAATGCAGTGGCAGATACGCCCGTGCTGGCATCGATTGGCAACAAATCTGTGGTTAAAAACAGCAACCTAACATTCACCGCTACTGCAACGGATGCAGATGCTGGTCAGAAAATAACTTACTCATTGATTGGCGCTCCTGCTGGTGCTTCGATCAACAGTACAACAGGCGTGTTTACCTGGACACCCGCTACCGCCGGTAACTTCAGCTTTAAAGTGCGTGCAACAGATAACAGCACATTGTTGCTGTACGATGAAGAATCAATTACGGTTACAGTAACCAATACACTAACCGCCATTACACAAAGCGCCGCAACCGCAATAGCGGAGGAAAAAACAATGGCAACAATTTATCCAAACCCTGTTCACGACAAGGCTTACATCACACTCAATGCAAGCCAGGGAAAAGTTACCGTGCGTATATTAGATGTAAATGGAAAGGCAATCAGTGCCAATGTGTACGATGCAGGTGGTAAAAACCGGATTGATATAGATGCTGCACAACTCAGCCGCGGTATCTATTTTGCCGAAGTGCAAACACCGGAAGGCAGAACCACGCTCAGGTTTATCAAACAATAAAAAGAGCAAACCCCTTATTAAAAAAAGAATGCAGCAGGTCTGCATTCTTTTTTTGTGTTGGCAAGCTGTAGTGCAAGCATGAAGCTTTGGTTGTGTCACTCACTTGTACGTTCCGTACGCTATGCAGCACGTGCACAGCCAGGTTTATAACTGCAACCTTCAGCTATAGTTTAACAGCTATGCCGCCATAATAATTTCTTGCGGGCGCCGGATTATAAAACCTGCCTCCAAAGGCGTTGATATCATTACCCAAACTGTATACTTCATTTAAAAGATTATCGGCACCGGCAAATATGTTCAACCGGAATTTATTAAATCTGATAAGTTTGGCAATTTTTACCTGCAATAAATGATACGCTTTGGCTTCAGCCGTATTGGCATCATCCAGTTGTATAGATGATGTATAATTAAACATCGCATTCAGACTAACGCCACCGGCAAATCTTGCATCAATACCTGAAACATTAATGTACCTGGGAACACCAGTTAAACTGTTACCGGAAAAATCATCTTCACCGGATTTATAGTCATCGAATTTATACGGCTGGTAACTAAAACTATTCCATACACCCAGCGAACGTACAAAACCCTTATCCCGGTTTACGACATTACCATTGAGCCACAATTCCATTCCCTTTTGTACTGTGCCGCCTGCGTTTACAAAAAACTCATTTCCGTCTGCATCTACCCTTCTTACAATCGCATTTTTCAACGCAAAGTAGTACACAGAGCCGTTGTATTGAAGGTGATTGTTAAAAAGACTACCTTTTAAACCCGCCTCATAGTTCCAGCCATATTCGGCCTGCAATGTTTGTGTAAATGTGCCGCCGGATGGTAACACTTCTGCAAGCGTTGGTGGTGAAAATCCTTTGGCAGCAGTAACGTAAAAAGATAAAGACTGATCCACTGCATAACTAAGCCCCAGGCGTGGGCTTACTGTATTACCCGTTTTCCTGATGATGGGGTAAAGATTGACAGAGTCAGTCAGACGGTTGTACCAGTAACGCAGGCTGTTGGTGCTGGCGCCAGCCTGCAGCAACCAGTTCTTAGCTTTCAGGCTAAGCTGCCCGAATAAAAAATATTGGGTGGTGTGTACTTTATCCCTGAACTGGTTATCTGCTGTTTCACCACCGTTATTGTCAAATACCTGTATGTAAGAATGGTTGTACTGCGCTTCTGCGCCAACATTGGCTTTTAATGAAAAGTCTTTTTTGTCGGCAAACACGTATTGAAAATTGGTACGTGCGCCATAGTTCTGTTCGCGCCGTCTCTCGTAATTGGTAATAAAAGGATTGTTGAAGTTGGTATAACTAAAAACGATTAATGTGGTGTTGCTGAAGCGTTCGGTGAATGCAGCATTGTATGTAACGGCTCCTAAATAAGTGGCGTTATAAATACCTGCATTTTGCTGTATGGCACCGGGTGTGCTGCCTGCAGGTAATCTCGCCAGTCTGGGCAGCGAATCCATCTGCGCTTTGGTTATGCCACCAGGTGTTTCGTAATGCAGGTTTGCATACAGGCCTAAAAAAGTAAGGGACGAAAACTTATTTACTTTCCAGCCCAGTTTGCCCTGCACCACATCTCTTCTCAGTGCACTTTGCTGCCTGTAGCCATCACTTTGCGTATGTGACTGCTGCAAACCAAATGATAATTTGTCTGTATGTTCTTTTACGCTTACATATTCTTTGAAGAGGCCAAAAGAACCACCACTTAAACCAGCTTCTATACCGCGTTTGTCATCGGTATTAAGAATAACCGCGCCACCTGTATTGGCTCCATAAAAACTGGATGATGGCCCTTTAATGATCTCTACTGATTGTAACTGGTTCAGATCAATAAGATTGAGGTAGGTGTTGCCTGTTGCATCGGTTAGCGGCAGGTCGTCCATGTAAATTTTTATGTTGCGTACGCCAAAAGGTGAGCGCAATAAACTACCACGTACAGACAACCTGTAACTGCCCGGTGAGCGTTCTTCCATGCGTACACCGGTAACGCTGTTTATTATGGGCACCAATGATGTGCCATCAAATTTTGCCAGTTGCGTCTTGTTTAGTATTGCTACCGAAGCGGGTACATCTTTCCATTTTAAGCCGGCTGAAAAGGCCTTTACAGTAACGGCATTCAGCGTGGCTGTATCTGTTGAAGCTGTATTGGCAGTATCCTGCGCCGCTGCACCGGCAGCAAAAAACAGGCAAAAAAGTAACGGGCTGCACATTGCTGCAAAGCGGACAGGAAGTACAAGAGTGCGACGCAACAAAAGCTTCATAGTAGTAATTGAGTCTGGTTCCAAAATAAAATCCCGCTGCTTGCGGCATCGGGATTTGCTATAAAGTTATACAACTTACGTGTTTACTTTTTTATATACATTACTTCTTTTACCAGTTTTACCGTATTTTCTACAGTTGGCAGGTAAGCAGCAGCAAGGTTTGGCGCATAGTGCATTGGCGCGTCTGCGCTGGTTATGCGGCGGACAGGTGCATCAAGATAATCGAAACCTTCTTTTTGTATACGGTACGCAATTTCTGAAGATACAGAACACATGGGCCACTGTTCTTCTACAATCACCAGGCGGTTTGTTTTCTTCACGCTTTCGAGAATCGTCATCCAGTCCAGCGGGCGAATGGTTCTTAGGTCTATCACCTCTGCGCTCACACCTTCTTTTTCAAGTTCCGTTGCAGCATTCAGTGCCACCTTCATCATTTTGTTATACGATACGATTGTTACATCGCGGCCCTGCCTTTTTACATCAGATTTGCCCAGCGGAATGTAGTATTCTTCTTCCGGCACTTCTGCTTTGTCTCCGTACATTACTTCGCTTTCCATAAACATTACGGGATCTTCTTCGTAACGGATGGCCTGTTTGAGCAACCCTTTTGCATCGTACGGGTTGGATGGAGATACCACTTTAAGGCCGGGAATATTTGCGTAATAGCTTTCAAATGCGGTGGAGTGCTGTGCGCCAAGCTGGCCGGCACTGCCATTGCCACCACGAAAAACGATGGGGCAGGAAATCTGGCCGCCGCTCATAGCAAGCATTTTAGATGCCGTATTCAAAATCTGGTCGAGCGCCAATACCGCAAAGTTCCATGTCATAAACTCTACAATGGGGCGCAGGCCGTGTTGTGCAGCGCCAACACCAACAGCGGTAAAACCAAGCTCTGCGATAGGTGTATCTATGATTCTTTTAGGACCAAATTCGGCCAGCATACCCTGGCTAACTTTGTAGGCGCCGTTGTATTCGGCTACTTCTTCACCCATCAGGAATACTCGCTCATCTCTCCTCATCTCCTCGTTCATCGCTTCACGAATGGCTTCACGAAATGCAATTTGTCGCATAATGATGTATTGGTTTGTACGCTTGAATCTTGTTTGTTACGGGATGCAAAAATATAGGTTTATGGGTAATAAAAAACAATGCATAAAAGCTTTGGCGATAAATGTTGGAAGGCTAAAAAACACAGCAAAGAAAAACCGCCGCAACATTGCGGCGGTCTTATAAAGTAAACTGTATGTAGACGTTAGAGTGAATTATTCACCTACCACTTCAAATTCCATTTCGGCTACGTTACCGCCGCCAAAATCTATAGAAGCTTTGTATGTGCCCAATTCTTTCACCTCATCAACAATAGAGATGCGTTTGCGATCTATTTCGTAGCCTTTCTGGTCTTTCACAGCACGTGCAATCTGCAGTGGTGTCACGCTACCAAAAATTTTACCGCTGGTGCCTGATTTGGCACCGATTTTAATTGCGCCATCCTGCAGTGCATTGATAACCTGTTTAATCTGGGCCATCATTGCAGCTTCTTTTTTCGCTTTTACTTTCAGGCGCTCTTCCATTTGCTTAAGGTTAGAAGGGTTAGCTTCTACAGCAAATTTCTGCGGTATCAGGTAGTTACGGGCATAGCCGTTTTTTACTCTTACCAGCTCGCTTGCCTGGCCTAAGCTATCTACATCCTGTATTAATATTACCTGCATGGTTTTTTGTTTTTAGTTCCCAGGGCCCAATCGGGGAATTTGATTAAGACTGTCTCCCGGCATGCACCGGGATTAGGGAGTGGTTACTAATGATTTTGCCTATTTCAACAGATCTGTTACGTAAGGCAGTAACGCCATCTGGCGTGCTTTTTTAATAGCATCAGATACTTTACGCTGATATTTGAGTGAGTTACCGGTTAAACGGCGTGGTAAAATTTTACCCTGCTCGTTAATAAATTTTTTCAGGAACTCCACATCTTTATAATCGATGTATTTAATACCATACTTCTTAAAACGACAGAATTTCTTCTTAGGTTTTTCCTGCTTAATCGCGGTAAGGTATTTTATTTCGTTTGCCTTTGCCATAATTATTGCGCAACTTTTTCAGTTCCTGTAGGTACACCACTTCTCTTTTTAGCATTATACTCGACGGCGTATTTATCGAGCACAGTGATCATGTGACGCATTACCTGCTCGTCACGCAGCATTTGTACTTTAAACTTCTCATTGAAGCTGGATGGCGCACTGTACTCTAAGACCCAGTAAATTCCGGTTGTCTTTTTCTGTACAGGATAAGCCAGTGATTTCAGACCCCAGGGATTGCTGTGCGTAATGCTTCCACCGTTTTCAGTAATGAAATCAGTGTATTTTTTCTGAGACGCTTTAAATTCATCTTCAGAAAGCACAGGGGTAAAAATCACCATCAATTCGTAATTGTTCATTACCCTGATTTTTTTTGTTAATTAATAAAATTTGGGCTGCAAAGGTAAGCGTTAGCAGGCACAAACAAGCATAAGTGCCATCTTTTTTGTTTTTAGGAGCCAGGGCTGCATTGCTACTATGATGCTTTTGTTGCGTCGCACTCTTGTACTGCAACAAAAAAGTGGGCAAGGGTGCCTGAACCCGTTATCTGTCATATTCTTATAAATAGCAGATTTTGCTATAACCAAATTCTTAAAAACCTGCCCGGTTACGCAAATATCAGCCGGCACTGCTTAACTTTAGCGCTCCTAACGAAAAATACATTTTTATGCCACATGTACTCAACGATGCAGAAGTTAAAGCCTTTCATAAAGACGGGTTTGTAATTGTAAAAAACTTCTTCAATAAAGAAGAAATTGACAAGCTGTACGGAATTGCTACCGGCGACAGTGTTGTAAAACAAAATGCAGTTGATCTTAATGACCAGACCGGTCGTAAAACAAAGCTTACGCTATGGTTTACTCCCGGTAACGATGTGTACAGCATGTTGCTGCGCAGCGAACGCATGGTACATTCTGTAGCAAAGCTGCTGGACAGCGATGCACCTGTATGCCATTTTCACACAAAGCTGATGCAAAAAGAACCAAAGGTTGGAGGCGCTTGGGAGTGGCACCAGGATTATGGCTATTGGTATAAAAACCAGTTCCTTTTTCCTGACCAGCTCGTAAGTGTGATGATCGCTCTTACAGAAGCCAACAAAGCCAACGGATGCCTGCAGGTCATTAAAGGCACGCATAAGTTAGGCCGCGTAAATCATGGCTTTGCAGGCGAGCAGGTAGGTGCAGATATGACCATGGTAAACAATGCGCTGCAAACAATGGAGCATGTGTATGTAGAACTTGAACCTGGTGATGCATTGTTTTTCCACAGTAATATCTTACACCGCAGCGAAGCCAACCTGAGCGACAGACCAAGATGGTCCCTGATTTCCTGCTACAACTCTCTCAGCAATCCTGCTTACAACGATGAAAGCACATCGTGGAGAGAGCCGGTGCAGGTTGTGCCAGACAGTGCCCTTATGGATTCTGCCATTGGCGGCGCCGCAAATGACGGGGACTTTTTAAAGAAAGAAAAAGACCCTGCTTTAAAAGAAACCGGCTGGGAAAAAGAGGTGGCTACCACTTAAGGAGTACCTGTAAAAATTTCAACAGTTTGTTGATTTAATTAAAGGTGCTTTTGTATCTTCCGCTTGCCAACATTAACTCGTAAAATTAAAACATTGCTATGCCACTGGTAAAAGTTATTGAAGTAATCGCATCCTCAGACGTTAGTATAGATGATGCCGTAAAGAATGCAGTAAAAGAAGCCTCAAGAACAATCCGCAACATTGACTCGGTGTGGGTTAAAGACATCAAAGCACATGTAAAGGATGGAAAGATTACTACGTTTGGCGTAATCTGTAATATCTCTTTCAGACTAGATTCGGCGCCTTTGTAGAGCGTAATATGTTTTATGTTTGGCAGCCTGCACTTGTGCAGGCTGTTTTATTTGCCGGATGCGCCTGTGTATGACCATGTATACGAAACGCTGCAGTTGCCATAAAAAAGGGACGTACAAGTGAGTGACACAACAGGCGATGCCATAAAAAACTATTGCTGAAAAATTACTTGTATTTTAGATAACGGCTTTATTCTTCGAGCGTACCGGTATCTGTTTTACCGGTAAAAATGCCCTGCATATCTTTTGCGGTGTATATGTTGCGATTAAGTTTGTTGCCTAACACAATGAGTACCGCGGTATCTTGTACAAGTCTTGTGAAAACGGTGTTGCTTCCGTGCCATTTACCATTGTGATAAATGATCGTATCGCCGTTGTTAAAGTACAAATGCCAGCCAAGGCCGTAGTTGTGCATGGTGCGTTTTTCAAAACTATATGGTTCATAGGCCATTTCGGCGGTGGATTTGCGTACAAATTTGTTTTCAAACAATACTTTGTCCCATGTTAGCAGGTCCCTTGCTGTGCTGTACACATTTTTATCACCATAAGTACAGTCCAGGTGATCCATCATAAACGGTTTGGTTACAGAATATGTAGGATTATAACGGGCAGTATCTGCACTGGAAAAAACGTAAGTATCTTTTAAACCGAGCGGTGTAAAGACGCTGTCTTTCATGTAGGTGGGGAACGGCTTGTTGGTTACGATCTCCACGATGAGCGCCAGCAGCACGAAGTTGGTATTGCAATAATGGTATACACGGTCGGGCATAGCATCTGCAAGCGGCTTATGGGCGATCATATAATTTACAACATCCCAGTTGGTGGCTTTTCTTTTCTTATCCCATGCAGAATCCATAAAGTACAGGTAATTCGGCAAACCGCTGCGGTGGTTCAGCAACATTTTTACCGTAACCCCATGATAAGGCAACTGAGGGAAAAATTTTTGCAGGCTGTCATCAAGGTTTAACCTGCTTTCTTCCCAAAGCTTCAGCACCGTCATGGCAGTAAAAGTTTTGGAGATAGATGCCAGGTGAAACGCCGAATGTTCATCAACAGGCTGCTTTGTTTTAAAATCGTAAAAGCCTTTGTAATCTTCATACAGTATCTCCCCGTTTTTTGCCACGAGAAAGCTGCCGTTAAAACCTGTTGCCACCAACCGTTTATTATAAAAATGCTCTACTGCACTGCCATATCTTTTTACCTCAGCGGCTGTTAACGGCCTGTATAAAGAATCAGTAATATCATTACTTGCGGATGTTAGTTTGCTTTTATTGTCACTACTCTGGCCGCAGCCAAATGCAACAAGAAAAAACAGTAATATATAGATCGATCTGTTCACTTTTATTAACGAGTTATCTGTAATTGGGGAAAGCGGCAAAATAAAAGAAATGAGGTTACATAACTTTGCAATTATCTTCATTCTAACATTTACTTTACAAATTGTGGATAATAAATGAGCATCGTATTATTTGATAACATTGACCGCAAACATTTATACCCGTTGAATAACGCCTGCGCCAATGCTAAACTGCGTACAGGCATCTGTACCGCGATAGAGCGCTGGCAACTGCACGCAGGCAGCAATGTGTACGTGCATACAGATGCTTACCTGGCACCACTGTACGAAACAATTCCGCCGGACATTCATTACTGGATAGATGCTGCCATACTGCCCGATGCAAAACTGGCTGAACGCATACTTGCATTGAAAGAGGGCGAAGCATTGTTTAGCAACAACACACTTGTTGCGGGTTGCGCCAGGCTGGATGCAGCAAAGGTTACAGCCGAAGACCTGCATACATTCTTTACAAAACAACATGACTGTGGCAGCATAAGAAAACTGGTACACGGGTGGGATATTTTTGAATACAACGATGTAATGTTGCGCGAAGATTTTGATCTCCTCCGTCATCAAAAAACTTCTTTGCCAATACCTGCAAACTGCCAGGTTATAAATGCAGGAAACATTTTTATTGAAGAAGGTGCATCACTAAATTTTGCTACAATTAATGCAACTGCCGGTCCTGTATACATTGGCAGGAACGCAGTTGTTATGGAAGGTTGCCTCATTCGCGGGCCGTTTGCAATGTGCAGCGATTCGGTATTGAAAATGGGTGCAAAAATATACGGCGCCACAACGCTTGGGCCATACTGTGTGGCAGGCGGGGAAATAAAGAATGCCGTACTACAGGGCTACAGCAATAAAGCACATGATGGTTACCTTGGCGATGCAGTTATTGGCCGCTGGTGCAATCTTGGTGCAGGTACCAGCAACAGCAATGTAAAGAATACTGGCAGCATAGTAAAGATGTGGAATAAAGTAGCGCACGATTATGTGGAAGCAAATATGAAATGTGGCTTTGTGATGGGAGATTATTCCCGCACGGCCATCAATTCTTCTATCAATACCGGTAGCGTTATCGGCACCTGCTGCAATATTTTTGGAGACGGTCTGCTGCCAAAATACATTCCCGATTTTCAGTGGGGTGGCAAAGGCATAACAAAATATGAGCTGGAAAAGAGCTTCAAAGACATAGACAACTGGAAAAAAATGAAAGGCCGCTCACTTACAGATGCTGAAAAAAAAGTTTTGCAGTATATCTTTGAGACCACATAAAATTAAAAAGAGAAATACAACCATTGTTATGAGAAAACAAATCGCCGCAGCCAACTGGAAAATGAATCTTACAATAAAGCAGGGAGAAGCACTGCTGGATGCAATTATTGCCCAACCGCATTCTCTTGGTGCAGACCAGCAGGTAGTATTTGCAGTGCCTTTTCCATACCTGGCTATGGCACAGCAAAAAGTTGAAGGCAAAAACAATGTTTTCATTGCCGCACAAAACTGTTACAGCAAGAAAAGCGGTGCGTATACCGGCGAAACATCTGTTGAAATGCTGCAGTCAATCGGCATCAGCGTTGTAGTGCTGGGCCATTCAGAACGCCGCGAATATTTCAACGAAAGCAACCAGTTACTGGCAGATAAAGTAAACATTTGTCTTGAGTATAATATCACGCCCATCTTTTGTTGCGGCGAGCCGTTAGACATTCGCGAAGCCGGTACACAAAATGAATTTGTGGCCAAACAACTGGAAGAATCACTTTTTCATTTGTCTGCAGAACAGTTACAAAAAGTGGTTATTGCATATGAGCCTATCTGGGCCATTGGTACCGGCAAAACGGCTACCAGTGCACAGGCACAGGAAATGCATGCACACCTGCGTGCTGTTTTGGCAAAGCAGTATGGCGAAGAAGTTGCAGCCAACACCAGCATACTCTACGGCGGCAGCGTAAAGGCCGGTAATGCAAAAGAAATTTTCTCACAGCCAGATGTAGATGGCGGTCTTGTAGGAGGCGCATCATTAATTGCTGATGAGTTTGTTACCATTATCAACAGCCTTAAATAACAACATGTTTTTTATGTAGCCGGCATTGGTAACTTTATGCAGCTCCGGTTGTGTCACTCACTTGTACGTTCAGCACATTACTGAGCTTTTCGATGCAGCAGCACAACCCTGCTTTTACCAATATCGGCATAGCATGAAAAGACACATACAATTACAACCATTATCAAGACAGCACCACAACGGTTTATTGGCCGTACTGCTGCTAAGAAAAGGGCTCGACAAAGCAGCCAGTCTCAAAGACATGGCTGCTTTTATTTTAACGCTCTGGCAGCAGGATCTTGCTGCACATTTTGCCGCGGAAGAAAATGTGTTGTTGCCCGCTGTACCTGTTACAACAACAACCAAAACAAATATTAAGCGTTTGCTGGATGAGCACCGGCAGATTCGCGGCCAAATCAGTTTATTTGAAAAGAATGCGCCAACCAGTGAAGCTGTAAAAGCATTTGCTGCATTACTGGAACAACATATTCGTTTTGAAGAACGCATTTTTTTCCCGCTTGTTGAAACATTGCTCAGCGAAGCAACACTTGCACACATTGGTGCGGCGCTGCACGAAGACCTGCAAAACACCTGCATGAATTACCCTGTAAAGTTTTGGGAATAACGCAACGGCGTAAATCTTACTTCCATCCTATCTGTAACAAGAGTTGTATTTTAGCAGCATACAGCATACGCATGAATTTTAAAAAGTTACTGGCACAAAGTATTTTCTGGCGTGGGTTTTATTTTTTTTCCATTTTGCTGGTAAACATTTTTTTGTCAAGATACCTGCAGGCAGCAGGTTCTGGCAGTCTGTACTTTCTCACCATTATATTTTCTTTTTCACAGGCTGTACTGGCACTGGGGCTTGAGCAGGGTATTACATATTTTGCCTCGGGTAGTATGATTCCAAGAAACAGGCTTATCATTATTGATGCTGTGTGGAGCATTGTTGCAGGCCTGTTAATGATCGCAATAGTGCGTGTGTACCTTTACTTTGATGATACAATCCAATCTTCTTTAGATACCAACTGGCCACTGTATGGCTTTTTATACATTGCCGGGCAGTCTTTAATGAATTACACAACGGCACTTTATTATACAAAAGAAAATTACCTGCTGCCAAACTTTCTAATTTCGATTGTAAACATTGTGTACGTTTTTCTTATCCCGTCTAAAGATGCGGTAACTACAGCAAAAGAAACAGAACAGGTGATAACGCTCTACTTCTTTACTTTCTTTATCTCGGGTTTAGTTTTGTTGTGCTCGTTCCTGCTATACAACCGCAAAGAAGGAACCTATGGTTTACCATCGAAAACGTCTTTTAAAAATTTCCTGCGTTATTCCCTTACTGCTTTGGGTGCAAATGTTATTTTTTTCCTGGTGTACAGGATAGATTATCTTTTTGTAAATGAAAGCCCGGCCGCAACTGCAGAAGACATGGGCAACTACATACAGGTTGCAAAGCTGGGGCAACTGCTGCTGGTGGTGCCACAAATTATTGCGAGTGTTGTGTTTCCCCGCACGGCCAGTGGCATAGACCGGGAAAGACTGAATGCGGTGATCATGGTAATATCCCGTTTATTCTCGCAACTGTTCCTGTTGCTTTTTACAGGGGTACTTATTTTTGGTAAAGCCTTTTTTATAAAGTTGTTCGGAGAAACATTCAATGCCATGCAGGCACCCATGCTGATACTTATTCCCGGTATATTTTGCTTAAGCGTGCTGGTGCTGTTATCTGCGTATTTTTCGGGTAAAGGAAAAGTAAAGGTAAATGTGCAGGGCGCTGTAATGGCACTGGTGGTGATGGTAGCCGGCGCATGGATGTTTGTTCCCCGATACGGCATTGTAGCGGCTGCAGCCGTAAGCACTGTAAGCTATGCAGTAAATATGGCTTATTCATTGTTCGTATTTTATAAAGATTACCGGGTAAACTTTATCGATTTTTTCAGGTGGCGAAAAGATGACTATTCATGGATAAAGAACCTGCTGGTGAAAGAAAAATAGAAGAGCAGGAACGGGTTTCACCATGCTGCAAAGCGATACACAGTACAAGAGTGCGACGCAACAAAAGCTTAATAGCAGTAATATAGCCCGGCTCCAAAAAATTACCTAATCAATCTATCATGAAAGTGTTGTGGCTGGCAAGCTGGTACCCTAATTTACACGAGCCGTACAACGGCGATTTTATTCAGCGGCATGCCATTGCTGTAGCATCGGTTATACCGGTTGATGTAATACATGTGCTGCAAACCGGCCATAAAGTAAATGTGGCTGACGATGCAGTTACGATAACAAAAAAAGATGGATTGACCGAGTACATTTGTTCATTTGCCTTTCGCCAAACCGGGATAGGTATTGTTGATAAAATCCGCTACAATATTTTATACCACAGGTTCTACCGCAAAGTTGTCAAGGATTACATACAACAAAATGGCAGGCCAGATCTTGTTCACGTGCATGTACCTGTAAAAGCCGGCCTTATGGCATTGGAGTTAATGTACACATACAAGATTCCCTATATTGTATCTGAACAATCTTCTCATTACGAAGAACGCTCACCGGATTATTTTTTTAAACGCAGCAAATACTTCCGGCACAATACCAGACGCATTTTTGAAAATGCGCTTGCTGTAACCAATGTATCTGCAACCATTGGCAGCAGGCTGCAATCACTGTTCCAGATAAGATCTTACAAAACCATCCATAACCTGGTTGATACAACAAAGTTTTTTTACAGCGAACCGTTACCGCATCATACCCTGCGTTTACTACATGTATCGTCGATGAGTGAACAAAAAAATGTGGCAGGTATAATAACGGCACTTGCAACATTTGACAGGCATTACAAGTACTGGCAATGTACTTTTTGCGGCCCTCATGCGGCTGGGTTGCAGGAAATGGCTGCAACCGCCGGCATTGCAGATAAACTGTTTTTTACAGGTGAAATTGCTTACGCTGACGTTGCGTTACAAATGCAACAGGCAGACTTTTTTGTCCTGTTTAGCAACCATGAAAATTTTCCCTGCGTAGTGGTGGAAGCATTGTGTTGCGGACTGCCCGTTGTTTCGTCTGACGCCGGTGGTGTACGCGAAGCAATCGATGAAAGCAACGGCCTGCTTGTAGCGGTGGGCGATGAGCAACAACTGGCTGATGCTTTAAAGAAACTTACAGCAAACAGGCATGTATACAACAGGCCGCTCATTGCATCGCAGGCAAAAGGAAAATATAATGCAGCAGGTATTGCATCCGCATTTGTAGAACTATACCGAAGCACCATTAACAAAACCGGTGAAAAACAACAAAAAATATAACGGTGAGGAACACCCAGGTGTACACGTAAATATTAATGATATTGTTTGCAAGCATGTATTCTTTGCGGTCCTTATTGGTACTCATATAAAAATCGCTTTTGGAATAAAAGCGAAAGAAGCTGGTAACAATGGCAGGTATATTACCGCCACGGTTTCTAAATGCGAGAACAGCTTTCAGGAGAATAAGCACCGCTGTAAGTATGTGCAGGTAGCACATAATATATTCCAGTAATTGCAGAAAATAATCCATTCAGTTTCAGTTTTGCTCGTAAACAATTTCCATTCTCATTAGCACGAATTATCAAACGTACTGAAACAGCACGTAAAAATCATATAATCAGCAATCTGTAATTTATTATTATTTGTAATATGAAGAAAAGCCCGTTTCAACCTGGTGTTACTGTGAAGGTAATACGAATTCTTCAGATTAACATTATCCAATGATTATCTTTGCCGCATTATTAAAAAATACGGATGAAGCAAATCAGGAATTTTTGCATAATTGCGCACATTGATCATGGGAAGAGTACCCTGGCCGACCGGTTACTGGAGCATACCAAAACGATTACAGAACGGCAGATGATGGACCAGGTACTTGATGATATGGATCTTGAAAGAGAGAAAGGGATCACTATTAAGAGCCACGCTATTCAGATCAACTATTTTCATAAAGGACAGGAATATATTCTTAACCTCATTGATACACCGGGCCACGTAGACTTTAGCTACGAAGTTAGCCGTGCGCTTGCCGCGTGTGAAGGCGCGCTGCTGCTGGTTGATGCATCGCAGGGTATACAGGCCCAAACCATCAGTAATCTTTACCTGGCGCTCGATAATAATCTGGAGATCATTCCGGTGATCAATAAGATCGATATGGATGGCGCCATGATTCCTGAAGTAAAAGACCAGATCATGGACCTGATTGGCTGTAAAGAAAACGAGATATTGCTCGCAAGCGGCAAATCAGGCATCGGTATAGAAGGTATACTCGAAGCCATCGTAGAACGTATTCCATCTCCAAAAGGCAATGAAGACGGGCCTTTGCAGGCGCTGATCTTCGACAGTGTTTTCAACAGTTTTCGGGGTATCATCGTTTATTATCGTATTCTCAATGGCAGCATAAAAAAAGGCGATAAAATTCAGTTTGTTTCCACGGGCGAAGAATATTTTGCTGATGAGGTGGGTGTACTAAAACTTAGTATGACGCCAAAGAGTGAAGTAAAATGCGGAGATGTGGGCTACATTATTACCGGTATAAAAGTAGCCAAAGAAGTAAAAGTGGGCGATACCATTACACTGGCTGCCAACCCGGCGCCAATGATCAAAGGCTTCGAAGAAGTAAAGCCAATGGTATTCGCAGGTATCTTCCCCGTTAATACCGATGAGTTTGAAGAACTGCGGGATTGCATGGAAAAACTGCAGTTGAATGATGCTTCACTCACCTTTGAGCTCGAAACCTCGCAGGCCCTTGGCTTTGGTTTCCGTTGCGGATTTCTTGGGCTGCTGCACATGGAAATCATCCAGGAACGGCTGGAACGTGAGTTTAACCAAACGGTCATCACAACCGTTCCAAACGTGAGCTTCATCGCCTACACTTCCAAAGGCGATAAATTTATTGTCAACAACCCCGCTGAAATGCCCGATCCAACAAAGCTTGACAGGATCGAGGAACCATTCATCAAAGCGCAGATTATTACCCTGCCGGATTATATCGGCAATATCATGACGCTCTGCCTTGGCAAGCGCGGCATTCTTATAAACCAAAGTTATCTTACACTAACACGTGTAGAGCTGATTTTCGAGATGCCTTTAACCGAAATCGTGTTTGACTTTTATGATAAACTCAAAAGCCAGACACGCGGCTACGCTTCTTTTGACTACTCACCCATCGGCTACCGCGAGGCAGACATTGTAAAAATGGATATCCTGCTCAACAGCGATAAAGTAGATGCGCTCAGTGCACTCATACACCGCAGCCGCGCACAGGATTTTGGGCGCAAGCTTTGCGAAAAACTGAAAGAGTTATTGCCAAGACAGCAGTTCCAGATTGCCATACAGGCTGCCATCGGCGCAAAAGTTATTGCACGCGAAAACATCAGCGCTATGCGTAAAGATGTAACCGCGAAATGTTATGGTGGCGATATCAGCCGTAAACGTAAGCTGCTCGAGAAACAAAAAGAAGGTAAGAAACGCATGCGCCAGATTGGCAATGTGGAAGTACCGCAGGAAGCCTTCCTAGCAGTGCTGAAACTCGATTAAATGCGATAATATTTTATATCAAAACCGGCGCAATGAACATGCTGCCAGTTTTTTTATGTAGCGGTGTTGAATGTTTTTCTGCAAAAGAAAAATAATGTACCCGGCAGCAGTTTTTTATGGCATCACCTGTTGTGTCACTCACTTGTACGTTCGGTTTACATGGCAGCTGCGGCGATCAGTTTAACCCACCACCATTCGGTAACAATCAGTCTTACAAGAACATCGTTGCAGCATGCAATAAAGTAAAAAAGAAGAAACAAACATGCATAAAAAAAGCACGAAACAAAAGTAAAATACAGTTGCCGTGCTTATGTTGGTTGCTTTGGGGGTTAAGCAGCTATTTCAAACAAATTAGTTCACGTGATTTACAAGAAAGAGATCATTCGAGAATTCCTGCATGCAGGTTGTTCCTCTCTGGTAATCCCTGATGTTTGTAATATCGCCATCGTATTTTTTTGTTTCGTAGATCAACAGGCTCGATTGTGGCTCTGCATCAATCTTGGAAATATAAATAAGGTTGGCGTGTTGAATATCGAAAGTTGGGTGAAGATTGATCAGTAAAATAATTTTCTGGTAGTAATCATTGTGATAAGCAAGGCGGTAACGTTTAGGCTGCCTGGCTACCATGGTATTTACCATTTCTCTGATGTCGTTCCAGGAGTAATCATAGTACTGGATTCGGAATGGATTGGTGATAACTTCTTGTTGCATAACACACGGTTTTTAATAGATGATTGGATTCGGTTTTTTCAATAACTTAAAGTTAATATAGCCTGTACTGGCTATACAATTAAAAAAACACTAAGCCACCTAAGAATCAATTAAACTTTACCGTCTTTTATGAAAGAATAAATTTTTGTAATAATTATACTACAACTGCATTTGCTTCGTTCTACACGCTGCTAAAGTCCATTCTACAAACACCTGATCGCTAGGCCATTTTGTTGCAAATAACTGTTGATCGCCTGCGCAAACGCCACCGCGTGATCGCCATCTCCATGTACACAAATCGTTTGCGCCTTAACCGGCACTAGGCTTCCATCTGTAGTAGTAACAGCCTGTTGTAACACCATTTGCAAAACATGCCGCTGCATTGTTTGCACGTCAGTAATAACTGCTCCGTGCTGTGTGCGTGGTGTTAAACTGCCATCTGCGGTGTATGTTCTGTCTGCGAAAACTTCGGCCGCAGTACGTAAACCGGCTTTCTCCGCTGCCTTAACAGAATGGCTGTTGCTAAGCCCATAAAGAATAAGTCTGTCATCAAAGTCTTTTACTGCTGCGGCAATAATTGCTGCAATACGTTCATTGCCCGCACTCATATTGTACAATGCGCCGTGAGGTTTTACATGCTGCATAGATGCACCTTGTTTCAGAAGCTGCTGCTGCAATATTTCGAGCTGTGTAAAAACAAGATCATAATATCCTTTATCTGTAAGCCATATCTCTGCGCGGCCAAAATTTTGTTTATCATCGAAACCGGGGTGAGCGCCAATGGCCACGTTGTGCTGCAACGCCATACGAATAGTTTGCTCCATTGTTAAGGCATCGCCTGCATGATAACCACAGGCTATATTAACAGAGCTTACATGAGACATCAGTAAATCTTCACCGGGCATACCTTCCCCCAGATCGCAGTTAACATCTATTGAGAGCATATTATAAAAAAAAATGTTTCAGTTGTATCATGCATTGCTCTTGCAACACATGTAACCTTGATTGCTGTTGCATAAAAAGTGCATGCGCATTCGCAATACCGGTGAAAGAAAAACAGATAACTGCACCCGGCTGCATTTGCGACAGTAAAGCAATATGGCTGCTGCATACATGTGCAACAACAGGATAGCCACCCGTTGTCTGATGGTCTGCCATTAACACAACAAGTTCCCCGTTTGGTAAAAGCTGCACCGCTCATTTTGTAACGCCGGATGATATCGTTGTTGCTTGCGTGGTATGCGCAGGAAGGTTACCCTGCAACCTGTAACCCATACGATCACTCTGCCGGGTAATTGTAAAACCGTTATGCATCAAGGCTTCTTTACTTGCATCGCCCAGCGCATAAAAGTCTTTTCCCTGCAAACAACATATTTTGTTATCACTGGCATAAAATTCAGCGGTATCGATGGTTATTGGTATAATGATTACAGCAGAAGGCTCCATTGCTGTAGCCATTGTCCGTTCACCACGCAAAACCAGTACATCATTCTTTTGCAAACGCCTGCCATTATACCCGCCAACCGCTAATGCAGTGTTTGTACTGTAGCTTCCCAGCCACGCATCTGCATTTAGTTTACCCTGCACCGACAGATATACCCTTGCACCTGAACGATAATTCCTGAAAGTGAGTACGGATTGCCTCCCTGCAAGTATCGCGGTATTCAATGGCACAGGCTGTTCATTGATATGCGCACCAAAATCGCCGCCGCTTAATGCAACCAGGCAATCTTCTTCAAAAAGAAACGAAGCGGCCGGGAAATGCATTTCTATTACAGGCGTATGCATATTCTTACCAACGAGTATATTAGCAATAGACGCGGCGGCAGGGTCCATTACACCTCCGGGATTTACACCGAGGTGCTGATAACCATAGCGCCCCATATCCTGTACCGTATCGAACAGGCCTGACTTTAGCATGCGAATGCTCATCGTTTGTTGATTAATTCTTCGAAGTCTGTTTTGCTTATGGACACAAACTGTACAGTATCACCGGCATTTAAATAACAGGGAGCACTATTGTTTACATTGAACATCTTTACCGGGGTTCTGCCAATTATGTTCCAGCCGCCTGGTGAAGCGACAGGATAGATACCTGTTTGCGAACCGGCAATTCCAACGCTTCCCGCTGCTACGTGCTGTCGTGGCTTTTCAAGCCTTGGTGTGGCAATCATACTATCCACAGATCCCATATATGCAAAGCCGGGAAGAAATCCGATCATGTATACGCGATAGGTTTTTCCGGCATGTATATGGATCACATCCGCTATGGAAAGCCGGTTCTTTCGGGCAACCAGTAAAAGGTCGGGAGCAAAAACGACATCATAACAAACAGGTATTTCATGATGGCTACTTAAGGTATCAGGCACTTCTTGCCCGGTGAGCGCCTTGTTTACAATCGCATTGAAATAACCTTCAATATCCTGCTGTTCTTTTGCTATCGTTACAATGTCATACACAATAGTGAGTGTAGCATAAGCAGGAATAAGATCTGTTATGCCTGCAAACTTTTGTTGCTTTAAACAATGAAAAAGCGTGGTCACTTTCCGGTTGATGTCTTCATCGATATCATCACCAAATGAAACCGTGACTGCATGATCACCAAGGATGTGTATAGCGTATTCTCTTTCCAGTCCGTTGCTTTTATATGTTAGCTAATGCTATTCCTGCAGAACCTGCGGGTTTACAAGATTGGGTACCTTACCGTTCTGATAAAAACCGATGATATTCTCTGCTGCAAGCCTTGACATGCCATTCCTTGCCTCTTCTGTGGCAGAGCCAATATGAGGCAGTATAGCAACGGTGTCCATATTCAACAGGGGATTATCTTTCTGCATAGGCTCAGGATTCGTAACATCAAGCCCTGCGCCCCATATCTTCCTGTTGTTAAGTGCATCTATAAGATCCTGCTCATTGTGCACGCCACCACGGGATGTGTTGATAAAAATTGACGCAGGCTTCATTTGATCAAATGCAGCTTTATCAAAAATACCACGTACATCTTCTGTAAACGCGCTATGGACTGACAATACATCGCTTTGCTGTAGCAGCTCGCTGAAGCTGACATATTTTGCATTTAATAATTCTTCTGCGGCAGTATTTCTTTTGCGGTTGTGGTAAATGACTTTCATATTGTACGAGCCTTTACATCGCTTCGCCATTTCAATACCAATTCTGCCGAGACCGAATATGCCAAGTGTTTTATTTTTTAACTCGATGCCAAGATTTTCTGTGGGCGTAAAATGTTTCCAGTTTCCTTCCAGTATCTTTTTGTGCATATAGAACATTTTCCTGGATGCAGCGATCATTAATCCAAATGCAACATCAGCTGTGGCGTCTGTTAACACACCCGGCGTGTTCCCTACCTGTATGCCCTGGCTGGTGGCGGCGGCAATGTCAATGTTATCGTAACCTACGCCGAAGTTGGAAATAACATCAAGATGTTTACACTCATCCATAAATGTGGCATCGAGCCTGCCTGTAAGGGTGGCAAGAAGCGCATTGCTTTCTTTGGCTTTTCCCAATAATATATTACGGGGTATTGGTGTAAGGTTATCCCAGGTAGAAACAGTAAACCCTGCTGCTTTCAAAAGGTCTGTCCCGACTGTTGGTATTACACTGCTTACAAATACTTTGATTGCCTGGTTGCTTTTTTCCATATTAGGTGCTTATTATTCAAAGTTAAAAATTTGAACGCGGTAAACACCCGATATGGGGATTTATTGCTGAAACGTTACAGCTGCATCAATGAACCCTAAGCAGCTTGCATAAAAGTGGGCGGCATATGCAATATCGTAGCTGCAATATGCACTACAGCACAAGAGTGCGACGCAACAAAAGCTTAATGCATGTTCTGCAGCCCGGCACATAAAAATAACTTTGCATATACAATCTGTTTGTAAATTACAGCCTCAAAAATTTATATATGAAAAGACACGCAACAGCCGTATGGAACGGTTCAGGAAAAGAAGGCAATGGAGTCTTAACCACACAAAGTGGTGTGTTGAGCAATACACAATATTCATTTAATTCAAGATTTGCAGAAGGCATTGGTACTAACCCCGAAGAACTGGTGGCGGCGGCACATGCCGGCTGCTTTGCTATGAAGCTGAGTTTTGTACTGGGTGCTGCCGGTTTTACCGCAGACTCGCTTGAAGCAACTGCTACGATTGATCTTAACCCTGAGAAAGGTGCCATTGTAGGCTCTCATATTGTACTGAAAGCAAAGGTGCCCGGTATAACACAGGAAAAATTTGATGAATGTGCAGCAGATGCGAAAGCAAACTGCCCGATCAGCAAATTATTGAATACTGATATTACCCTGGAAGCTCAACTGGTTTAATGAATACTGCACCTGCCATAAGACAAGCAACGATCAACGATGTAGCCATTGTTGCAAAAATGTTTGATGCTTACCGTATGTTTTACCAGCAGCCTTCTGACATGAAAGGAGCAACCGAATTTATTTCGGAACGGCTGCGGCTAAAAGAAAGTGTA
The DNA here is from genome assembly GCF_015831355.1 of Panacibacter microcysteis. Classification (NCBI taxonomy): domain Bacteria; kingdom Pseudomonadati; phylum Bacteroidota; class Chitinophagia; order Chitinophagales; family Chitinophagaceae; genus Panacibacter; species Panacibacter microcysteis. The sequence continues at coordinate 276,801 of NZ_JADWYR010000003.1, read as the reverse complement.
ATACTTATTGCATTCATCAATGAACATGCAGTGGGTTTTACGCAACTCTTTCCCATTTTTACATCGGTAGGCATGCAACGTACATGGTTACTCAACGATCTTTATATTGAGCCTGTTGCAAGGGGCAAAGGCATAGCCAGTGCGTTACTGGATGCTGCGAAAGCACACGGTAAAAGCACCAACAGCAAATGGCTGATGCTGCAGACCGGCGCCACAAATGTGGCGGCACAGGCACTGTATGAAAAGAATGGCTGGCGCAAAGAAAATGATCTTTTTTACAGCATAAGCCTGTAAACAAAGAAGGCTCGCCTGCGGCGAGCCTTCTTTATAAATGCACAAACTATTTCAGGTAGCTCCTGATGAACCATGCCCACTTTTCGTGTTTCTCCATAAGGCCGGTTAAAAAGTCTGCATTACCGGCATCTTTGTATTTTTCCTGCATCAGGTCTACGTCTTTTCTCAGTTGTCTTACCATGGTTTCATGATCATCCAACAGGCTCTTAAGCTGTTTATTTTGATCGTTACTATAACCTTCTTCCTGCAGGTTGGTAAGCTTTAAATAATCGGCCATTCTACCTTCTGTGTAATGGCCCAGTGTGCGTACGCGTTCTGCCACTTCATCAATAATTTCATCCAGTTCATTATACAGGCCTTCATAAAATTTATGCATCTCCATGAAATTGGGACCTTCAATGTTCCAGTGATAATTACGGGTTTTAAGTGCCAGTAAAAATTCATCTGCCAGTATGGTATTGAGCTTTTGTGCTATCGCCTGGCTGTTCTTTTCTGTTAAACCAATATTCGCTTTCATAGCTTAGTATTTAAAGATTGCTAAAGTTACAATGTTAATACATTCATTTTTTCTTTGACGTGACGTACATCACCAAACGGAGCAATTTTATTGTACGCACACACTGTTGTGCATTTGCGGCAGCACTTAAACATCTTTTTTACTTTACCATTTATATTGTTACATTCAGTCTCGCATTCCAAAACCAACACCGTATGAGAAAGATTTACCCCATCAGCTTTGCATGCATACTGCTCCTCAATGCCTGCCAGAAAGAAATCAAACAACAACAAACTACCGCTGTAAATAGTTTACAGCAGGAAGATAAAATGAGCAAACAGGAGATCAACAATGCCATTATGGACAGGTTTTCACAAACCGGTTCTTTCAACTGGAAAGACGCTTCTGACAAGATGCTGTGGAGCGCTGCTCAAAACAGTGATAAAATATTTTCCATCGGTTTTAAACCGGTACTGGAAACAAATGTAGATGACCGCATGGCAAAAATAAACATCAACGATGCTGCCTGGAAAGATGCAAAAAAACAGGTGCTCGAGCTCATCTTGTCTTCCGAGAAAGAAAAAAATACGGGGCTTACCATAAATGACCTGGAAATATGGAAGAGCCAAAGGCTACCCGTAATCAATGTAAAGATTGAAAACATACAAACGCTGAAAGCTTTACGCAACCTGCCTTTGGTAAGATATGTTGAACCGATGGGTTACGACCCTATTGCAGCAGAAAGCAAAGCCGGCGATGCCAGTTTGTTTGATGGCAGTGGCTGCGGCGGATATGACGGGGACAACACACTCGTAAGCGGCAGCGATTATACCACTACTACGCCCAATACAAAAGTTTCGTGGAACTACAGCTTTCATGGCATTCAAAATGCGTGGACAAAATCTTCCGGGACAGGCGTAAAGATCCTTATAATTGACAGTGGCGTAAGCCCTGACCAGGACAATCTTAATGGTTCATTCAACCAGGGCCTTTCTGCCGGCAGAACTGTAGAAAAAATATTTACCATGCCTGGCGAAACATCTGCAGATGACCAGTGCGGCCATGGCACCGCCATGAGTGGCGCCGCTGCCGCGCCACGTGGCACTGATGGCAATGCCTGCGGTGTTGCATACAACAGTAACCTTGTAGTGTGCCGTGCTTCCAGAGATGTATTCATTGATGAAACGCAGGAAGTGCAGGGTGTTACAGATGCTTATACGTGGGGTGCAGACAACAGCAGCGTAAAAATCATCAGCATGAGTATGGGGCGCATTTCCAGCAGCGGCCAGATCAAAGATGCCATCAATTACGCGTACGGCAAAGGCAAACTGATGTTCTGTGCAGGTGGTACTTCCTTTAGCTGGACGTCTTTGTTTGTGGGCGTTATCTTCCCGGCAAGTCTTGAAAATGTGCAGGCCATTACAGGCGTTAAAGACAAAGCAAAACTTGCCGCCTGCAACGATTGTCACAAAGGCAAACAAATCGATTTTGTAATCGTGATGGAAAAATCAAATGGCGGCCTGCATGCACTTACAACAGCCATGAGCGGCGATGTACCCACAACGGTTGGTGGTTCTTCTGTAGCTACGGCCACTGCTTCAGGCATTGCAGCCCTTGTGTGGAGCCGTTTTCCAACGTTTACGAGAGAACAGGTGCTGGATAAACTTGCCACCACTGCCAGCAACTACCCTACTAAAAATAAAAGTTATGGCTGGGGCAAACTCAATGCCGATGCGGCTACCAATTAACAGTGTTACAATACATACAAAAGCCGGTTGCAATGTGTAACCGGCTAAAACTATATTTCTTTATTGTATCAAATGTAGTTTTCATGGCATCGCCTGTTGTGTCACTCCCTTCTGCGTTCCGTTTTCATGGCGGCTGCAGCGATCTGTACATTCAACATCCGCAATGAATCGATCATCACTGATGCAATTATTTGAACCGCTTAATTACTGCCACAGTTAACCCATGCTTAATAAGGCGAAGGGCTTACACTCGTCCAGCCGCCATCAATAACAAGACTTTGGCCGGTAATGTGGCCAGCCGCATCTGATACCATAAACAGTGCAGCATTGGCAATATCAGTTGCGGTGGCAGGCTTACCCAACGGTGTTATGCGCTGCCACGTAGCTTCATAATCTTTATCGTGTAATGTGCGCTCTGTAAGTGTGGCGCCTGGTGCAATTGCATTTACCGTTACCCGGTACTCAGATAATTCTATAACGAGATTTTTTGCAAGCATTTCCAGTCCCGCTTTTGTTATGGCATACGCGGCAAGGTTCTTATGCGCCTGGTGGCCAACAACAGAACTCATGAATAAAATACGGCCACCACTACCCTGCTGCTTCATTTGCTTTGCAGCGGCCTGTGCAAGAAAGAAACTGCCGCCAAGGTTAAGCCGCATGACTTTTGTAAAAGCCTCTTCGGTGTAATCAAAAAAGTCAGCAAACAATGTAATGCCTGCGTTGCAAATAATGATATCGAGCTTTCCGAAAACATTCACAGCCTTGCTAACCATCTGCTGAATAAAAATAACATCACCGGCATCGCCGGCAAAATCGATACAACTACCACCTTCCTTTTTTATAATATCTGCCGCAGTATCAGCAAGCATTTCATCAACATCATTTAATACAACTGATGCTCCCTGCAGACAAAGCTGCCTGCAAATTTCAAAACCTATTCCCTGTCCTGCACCAGTAACAATGGCAACCTTACCCGCAAACATTTGTTGAAACATGAATATCTTTTTAGTTAGCAATCATTATTATAAAAATCGAAAAAACACAGGCTGACTGTACCTGAACTGTTGAATTAACTTATACAGTACAAGTGAGTGACACAAGGGACGATGCCACCTGCACAAAAGCCGGTATCAAAAAATTTATTATCCATCGCATCCCTGCACCCAACATCCCATACTTTCTATACACTTAAGCCTTATAACTTATTACCTACTACTTATCACTTACTACTTACTACTTACTACTTACTACTTACTACTTACTACTTACCACTTACTACTTACCACTTACTACTTAATGCGAATCCCTTGTAACCTCGCTACCCGAACCTCCTCTTAAAAAATCCATATCGGCACCAAGATGTGCCTGCTCCACATGCATCTGGTACAGGTGCACATAACCACGTGCATGTACCTTTTCGGTTTGTTTCCATGCAGCCCTGCGCCTGTCAATTTCTGCATCTTCTACATGCAGGTGAAGCGACCTGTTTTCAGCATCCAGCGTTATCAGATCGCCGTTTTGTACCAGTGCCAGCGTGCCGCCTGCAGCAGCTTCGGGCGACACATGTAGAACAACTGTTCCAAAACCGGTACCACTCATACGGCCGTCGGAGATACGCACCATGTCTGTTACACCCTGCTCAAGTAATTTTTTTGGTAAAGCCATATTGCCCACTTCTGCCATGCCGGGGTATCCTTTGGGCCCCACATTTTTAAGCACCATTACAGCTGTTGCGTCTATTTCCAATGCAGGATCGTCTATGCGTGTATGATAGTCTTCAATGTTTTCAAACACCACTGCTTTGCCGGTATGCTGCAGCAGAGCAGGCGTAGCAGCAGAAGGCTTGATTACTGCCCCGTTTGGTGCAAGGTTGCCTTTTACCACAACAATACCTGAATCTGGTTTAAAAGGCTTTTCCATTGTACTGACAATATCACGGTTGCAACAGGTTTCTGCAGCGTTGAAGTTTTCTTCTAACGTTTTACCGTTTACGGTTATAACATCTTTGTTTAAAATGTTCTCCATCTCCTTCATTACAGCAGGTAGCCCGCCGGCATAATAAAGGTCTTCCATATAGTTTTCGCCTGAAGGCTGTATATTGGCCAGCAGGGGTACTTTTTGCGAGTATTTGTCGAAGTCGTCTATAGTGAGATCAACACCAATTCTGCCCGCTATTGCAAGCAGGTGAATAACAAAATTGGTAGAACCGCCGATAGCGGCATTTATCATAATGGCATTTTCGAAAGCTTTGCGGGTAAGCACTTTTGATAACGTAAGGTCTTCTTTCACCATTTCTACAATGCGCCTGCCCGATAATTGCGAGATCACTTTTCTTCTTGCATCAGCTGCAGGTATGGCGGCATTATTGGGTAGTGATAACCCCAGTGCTTCCACCATGGTGGCCATAGTTGACGCTGTACCCATTACAGCACAATGCCCTGGCGTACGTGCCATACAGGCTTCGGCATCTAAAAATTCAGCAGCTGTGATCTGGCCAAGCTTATGCATTACATCAAAGCGCCATACATCTGATGTGCCGATATGTTTTCCTTTCCAGTGGCCCTTTAACATGGGCCCGCCGGAGATAACCAGCGCAGGAATGTTTACACTACATGCACCCATTACAAGCGATGGTGTTGTTTTATCACAACCACACAACAATACAACACCATCAACCGGGTTGGCCCTGATAGATTCTTCCACATCCATACTCGCCAGGTTGCGGTACAGCATGGCCGTTGGTTTAATCAATGTTTCGCCAAGGCTCATTACAGGGAACTCTACGGGAAAGCCACCTGCTTCCAGCACGCCTTTTTTTACTGCTTCTGCAAGGTCTCTCAGGTGGCCGTTGCAGGGGGTTAACTCACTCCAGGTATTGCAAATGCCGATGACAGGTTTACCCTCAAAAAAATCTGCGGGTACACCCTGGTTCTTCATCCATGCACGATAGATAAAACCATCTTTTCCTTTTTTGCCAAACCAGTTGCTGCTGCGTAATTTTTGCTGTGCCATATGCGTAAACAATCAGCTTTAAAGATAGGTGTTTTGGGTTTTTTATAGATGCCGGTGGAGACGTGATGATTTTGACAGCGAAACTCGTTTGCTTTTTGAGAGAGAAAGCAATGATACCAGCATCGGTTTTTATGGCATCGTTGGTTGTGTCACTCACTTGTACTGTAGATTTTATGGCACCAATTCGTTGCGCTTTCTTGGGTTTTATTTAAAAAAAGGAAGACATGTAGCTTTGAAGAATATGGGTTAGCCGTATTTTGCAGAGGTCGCAGCATGCCTTCAGAAAACTGCAGAAATAGATAATGTATTTTGATTCACCCAAACATCAATGACTTAATTTCTATCTTGCAACTACAAAACTGGTTTTCTCTCCACTGTTTAGGTTAAGTAAATAGTAAATACCGGAACTATATGATGAAATATCTATAGTTGCGAAGCTATTAATGATCTTGGTTAAGATTTTTCTACCATCCTGATTTAATAATATTATGACTGATGGTTTAGTTGTATTAATGGTAAGAATCTCACTCGCTGGGTTGGGATATATAGAAAAATTTCTAGTGAGACTGTTTCCTTTTTGAAATAACGAAATAGCGGCCAAAGCTTGTGCATCGTCATTTTTAATCATACATGTTGCACTGTCGAAAACTCCTAAATAGGCATTGATAGGATTAGTAAGAACCAAAGAAAATTTCTCATTTGCCTCACGCATAATGTCTCCAGTTATGGGAACTGAAATAACCCCTGAAACTTTACCGGCTTTTATCATCAGTGTCCCTGATGTAGTTAAATAGTCTGCCCCTGCTATCGCATTTATATCACTGGTTGTATAGTTTACAAATACATCTTGGGTTGCGACCTTACTCAATATAATCTTAAACCTGGCACCTGAATATCCTAAATTACCTTCCGTTACTGAAATATTTTTAGCAAATGAAATTTCAACAGGGGATTCTCCTTTGAAGCAGGCGAGTTTAAAATCTGCTCCACCGCCTACTACGATGTTTCCATTAGATTTTATTGCTGCGGTGTAAGATTTATCATCAGTGCCAAAAGTTGCAATCGCTTTACCATTTTGCCCAAAAAGTAAATCATCACTTCCATCTTCATTAAATCGCGAAACATAAAACAGATTATAAACAAGACCTGTGATCAAAAATTTTTTATCCTGTTGAATCATTATTTGTCCGTAAGACGGGTAATTACCTGTAATTGCAGTTATTAGTTTTCCATTTGTTGAAAAGCTTGTATCAATGGTTCCATTACTATTATACTTTATTATAACTGCATGATAAATATTTTCAGCCGGATTAAAAGCTGATCCTGCGGCTAGTATCTTACCATCATCCAATAATACCATGCTATTAATCTGGTCATAATCTCCCCATAAATCGTTAACCACAGAACCATTGGAACCAAAAGTTGAATCAACAGTTCCCTTTCTTGTTAAACGAGTTATTTTAAAATCTGAGTTTGTATAAAATCCACCGGTTGATCCAGAAACAAGTATTTTATTATTGCTTAATATTCTGATATCATATACAGTTCCTTCATCTTCTCGGTTAATATATATGCCGTTTAATGCAAAGGAGGAATCTATTGAACCGGAAGGGTTATACCTTATAAGACAAAAACCATCACTGGTACCGCCTGCAAGTATCTTACCATCACTTTGAAGTGCGAGCGTAGCAATGGTGTTTTCTTTTGGGAAAGGTCCTATATAAGTGTATACAACACCATTTAGCCCAAAAGAAGAATCAATAAGTCCATTTGATAAAAAACGAACCAAAACAAAATGATCTGTTGAGTATGGCTGCTCAAATAAACCTCCACCAATTAAAATTTTACCATCGTTTTGTATTACAATTGCTGTAGCCACGAATAATGAAAGACCAAGATCAAAAGATTTTAGAACCTTACCATTTTCTCCAAAACTGTTATCTATACTACCATTTGTGTTATAACGACACAATATGAGACTATTAGGGTCTATCCAATTAATTGGGGAATTTCCTAACGCTAGTATTTTACCGTCATTTTGTAAAACAAGTTTCCTGCATCCATAACCATCAGCCCCTGTAGATGTTTCCAATTTGCCATTAATTCCAAATGTGCTATCAAGCGTACCAGCCTGTGAAAATGAAGTAAAAGAAATGATTAAAAACAACAGAATTGTGCCTAGAGATTTGAGTAGATTTATTTTCATGGGGTTTAGTGTTAAAATTGCAAAATACGATTATTTGAAAAGCAAAGTACGTTTCTATAAATCATCTATATATAATTATTAATTCCACAAACCGTAATACTAATAACTAAAATTACCATTGAGTTCGTTCTATCCTACTTTATAAACTATGAAGTTGATTTTAAGTGGAAACCACAGTGCCCCAAAGATCTGCAGTACAAGTGAGTGACACAAGGGACGATGCCATAGAAAACTGATGCCCGTAACAAAATAAAAATGGACAAACTGAAATTTCAGTTTGTCCATTTGTGGTGCCCAGGACTGGATTCGAACCAGCACATCCTTGCGAACGCTGCGACCTGAACACAGTGCGTCTACCAATTTCGCCACCTGGGCATTTGTGTGTACAGGGCTGCAAATATAATGATCAACTGCACTTGAAAAAAAAATTATACAACAAGCAGGCTGCAACCACGCAAATCGCTGTTGTCTATTCGGCCATGTACTTCAAAACTGCCGTCTTCGTACACAATGCCCACATCGTCTGTGGCAATAAAACTGCAGCTGTCTATATTGGCAAGATCGATAATATTAAGTGCGCCACGGCCCGCAGGCATTACGTGCAGGGGATCTTCTTCATCCCGCACCAGTACCTTCATCCATGGCGGGCAATAAAACCTGCCGTTTTGTGTTGCATACGCCTGGCTCAGTAGTTCCGTCATACCATATTCTGAATGAATTCCACGCACACTAAAAGCCTGTTTAAGTATTGTATGTACTTCTGCACGGGTTATTTCTTTTCTGCGGCCTTTCATGCCACCTGTTTCCATAACAGTAGTGTATTGCAGCGGCAACTGGTGTTGCTCAGCAAAGTCGAGCAGCGCAAATGTTACCCCTATAAGCAGTGTTTGCTGCTGCAAATGTTCCAGCTTCTTCAGCAAACTTTTTACCTGCTCAAATTCGTAGAGGTAAAAACCACTGCCCGGATGATTGCTTTGTTTTATAAGCGCATCTACCATTACTACAAGCGATGAATGTTGACGTTCCAGGTAAGACGGCAACAGCCCTATTACACACCAATCCGCCGCATTACCGTAAAACCGCTGAAAACATTGCATAAAACTTTGCCTGTACAATGCGGCATCTTTTACATAATGCCTGCTGTTTTGCATACCGGTTGTGCCGCTGCTTTCGAAAACCAGTTCCGCATCAAAAGTGCCTGTAATAACCTGATGTGTTTTAAAAATTGAGATAGGCAGGAAGGGAATATGTGTTAAGCTTAAAGGCGTGCCTGTATTAGATTGCAGCAGATCTGCCCACTGCCTGTACACTTTATTTTGCGTATACTGGTACCGGAATACCTCCGCAGCCATTGTTGCAAAAGCCATGTTTTCATCAAAAATATTGTTAACAATTCGGTTGCGCTGCACCATCAGTTGCCCTTATTTGTATAAATTTGAAGTGAAAGACAAATTAATGAGAGCAAAAGTATTGATTGCATTGTTTATTCTTGGCGCTGTTGCGGCCTGTAATAAAGATAAATTTACAACAGAACCTAAGCTTACGTTTAAAAGCGTAAACGGAGAAATATTCGGCCAGGGTGCACAGGTAAGATTTGTTATTGGCGCTACAGATAAGGAAGGCGATATCAAAGATACTTTATGGGTACAACGCAGGTCTTTTAAATGTCCGGAGTTTGTAAGCGACAGTGGTGTTGCCTACCCGCTTTCGCCAGACCTTGTTAAAAAGAATAACCTTGATTTTGAATTTGAAGTTGCGTATAACTATGATGTATCAATTGCGCCGATACTCGTAGGCTGCAGTGGCAAAGATGATTCATGCTATTTCCGCTTTTGGATAAAGGATGATGCAAACCACACCAGCGATACCGTAGTTTCTCCGACCATCGTTTTACTAGATCAATAAACTTAAACCTTTGCGTTGCTTAAACGCCTTGCATATTCTGTTTTCTTTGGAAATTATTTTTATGGATGCTGTACTGTTGCCCTTGCTGTAGAAGCAAGTATGCAACAGAACTTCACCCTTAATTCGCCCGCATTTTATGCTTTTATATTTTGTGCCACCGTCCTGTTTTACACTTATGCATATATAAAAGAATACCCCGCATCAGCAACAAATAAACGAAGCAACTGGTACACCGCCCATTACAAAAAAATACGGTATACGCAGTTAGTACTGGCAATCATATGTGTGTTGCTGCTGGGCATGCTGCTCATCAAAAACTTTAATGGTCTTATAGCTATTCCACCTGTATACCTGGTTTTACCCGCTGTGTCTTTCCTGGTGGCGCTGGCGTATTACGGTATTCCTTTGGCACCGGGCCTGCAATTCAACCTGCGCAATACCGGCTGGTTCAAACCCTTTGTAATCGGTTTTGTATGGTCTACCATGGTTACCTACATGCCGCTTTTGTGGCATGTGGCCGAACAAAAAAGCAACTACCAGCTCAGCATTATCAATGCATGGCTGTTTGTAAAAAACTTTATGTACATCAGCCTGCTGGCTATTTTATTTGATATCAAAGATTATAAAGAAGATCATAACCGGAAGCTCAAAACATTTGTGGTAGAACTTGGATTAAAGAAAACCATTTTTTTCATCATTGTGCCGCTTACGCTTATTGGTTTTATCGCTTTGCTGCTGTTTGCATACGTTGTGCATTTTCCGGCACTGCGCATTATCATTAACAGTATACCTTTTGTGTTACTGCTAATCGTTGCATGGAGCATGCAAAACAAAAAGTCTATTTTATATTATCTTGTTGTAATAGATGGGTTAATGCTCGTTAAAGCATTGTGTGGTATAACCGCAGCATTACTGGTTAAATGAACTGATTTGGATATTTTTGTTACCGGCAGCAGCACATGTAGCATCGTTCCTTGCGTCGCACACTTGTACAGCAAATCATTACGGAGCTTTTCGATGCGGCTACAAGACCTGCTTATATACAACAAGCAACAAAAGGTGGTATTTTTATCAATGGCAGGTGCTTATATAATTACTGCGTATTCACAATTCATCATATAAACCAACGTCCTGTAACATGGCAAAAGAAAAAGATAAAAAGGTAAAGCACAAACCGGTTATAACAGATGCTTCGTTTGCGTTTTTAAAAAATTACATCAACACACCTTCTCCGGTAGGTTTTGAAAGCGGCGGACAAAAGGTATGGCTGGACTATATTAAGCCCTTTACCGATACTCATTTTACCGACCCTTATGGCACAGCAGTGGCGGTTTTAAACCCAAACGAAACGTTTAAAGTGGTAATAGAAGCCCATGCAGATGAAATAAGCTGGTTTGTCAACTATATAAACGACCAGGGGCTCATTTATCTAAAACGCAATGGCGGTGTAGATCACCAGGTGGCACCTGCTAAACGTGTACTAATACATGGCAGAAAAGGCGCGGTAAAAGCCGTTTTTGGCTGGCCAGCCATCCACACAAGATTGGGCAACCCGGACCAGAAAGAGCCACAACCGAGAGTCGATAACCTTTTCCTCGACTGTGGTGCCCGCAACAAAAAAGAAATCGAAGCACTCGGCATTCATATTGGTGCTGTAGTTACCTACGAAGAAGGTTTCGATGAACTTGCCAACGATTACTACATAGGCCGCGCATTTGATAACCGCATTGGTGGCTTTATGATTGCAGAAGTAGCAAGGCTGCTAAAAGAAAACAAAAAGAAACTACCCTATGCATTGTATATCGTAAATGCCGTACAGGAAGAAATCGGTTTGCGCGGTGCTGAAATGATTGCACGACGCATAAAACCCAATGTTGCAATCATTACCGATGTTACACACGATACGCAGACACCTATGGTAAACAAGATCGTAGAGGGTGATGTGGCCTGTGGTAAAGGACCTTCACTGGCATATGGCCCTGCCGTACACAATAAACTTCTGAAGATAGTGGAAGATGTAGCAGAAAAGAAAAAGATCAATGTACAAATGCGCACTGTAAGCCGCAGCACCGGAACAGATACCGATAGTTTTGCATATGCCAATGACGGTTGCCCTTCAGTGTTGATCTCTATTCCGCTGCGCTATATGCATACACCAGTAGAAATGCTGCACAAAAGAGATATTGAAGATACCATTACGCTCATGTACGAAACCTTACTGGAGCTTTCTCCCAAAACCAATTTGAGCTACCTGTAAAATGTACTGCTAAAAAAATCGTATCTATGTGTTGCGCCCTTTGGCGCAACACTTTTTTTATGTACCTGCAGCAATTATTCAGGCAAAGCAAGTTTTGGTTCCTGGTGATCATTGTATTCATAACAGGGCAATTATTTATCAACTACAAAAGAGGTGTTGTGTTTACACCATTGTTTCACTATGGCATGTACTCGGCGGTAATAAGTCCTGAAAAAAACTACACCGTAACAGAGATCTTCGTAAACGGCAGGCGCCTTGCCGCAAAAGATTTTTCGTCGCAGGAATGGGACAATATCGTACTGCCAGCCGAAAAATTTTATATGCAGCAACAATGGAATAGCCTCAACTGGAACAATGACATCAGGCGTATGCTGCGCCTGCATGATTCGTCAGTATATACTAACAGCCTTACAGAAGCGGCATTTAAAAAATGGTATGCAAAAAGACTTACTGCTATAACCGGCATAAAAACAGACTCATTTCGCATTGCATTTACACCCTACGTTTTTAACGGTCAGAACCTGGCAAAAGAAAATCGAACACACTGAACAAAGATTTTAAATACAAAGTAATTGGCTGGTACAACATCATTTTTTACGCGCTGATGTTGTATAAACTCTTGAACGGGATGCTCCTGTTCCAGGTGCAACCTGCTTTCTTTTATACCCGGCAGGACGTTTTTACCTGGCTGTTTATGCAAACAGGTTTACATAAGTTACTCCTGAACAATATGGCAGGATTTATAATGATGGATACGCTTTTTTACAGCATGCCGCTTATTTACCTGTTTACTTACAAATTAAAACACCGCCTTTCTCCCATAGCAGCAATATTAATGCTCCTGATCAATCTTGCGTACATTCAATGTTATACATTGTACCCCATCAACTCTATTGAAAGCTATATAGCATGGTTGCTCTTTCCGGTGGTTTTTATTCCTTCAAACAGGCAAACTTTTTTACTGTTGTTCCGTGGCTTACGCTATTTCTTCCTGTTCTTTTTTGCTTCAGCCGCCGTATGGAAACTTGCACAGGGTGGTATTTTCAACCCTTCTGAAATGAGTGGCATCCTGTTGTACCAGCATAACCAGTTGCTTACAGGATCACCTGGTTACTGGCTTACCAATGTGTACCTGTTTTTAATACAGCACAAAACGCTATCATACCTGTTGTACCTTGGCGCCACGTTACTCGAGGCTGCATTTGTGGTAGGGTTTTTTACCACCAGGTACGATCGCTTGCTTGCCGTTTTGGTTATTGTATTCCTTATTGCAGATCATTTCATCATGCGCATACCGTATTACGAAATCAGTGCACTGCTGCTCACATTGCTGTTAAAATACCCTGAAAACAAACGGGTTTATGCTTAACTGTGTACAACGTGTTAGTACCATAAGGCTGAAATTTTTTATTTTTGCCGTTTATGAAAACAACTAGGAAGGTTCGTATTGCGGTTTTAGACATGAATGAAGGGCACCCTAACCAGGGCATGCGCTGTATTCGTGAAATATTGGGCTGGTGGGGAAAGAGCAATCATTACCAGGTAGAGTATAACGAGTTTGATGTAAGGGTACAGAAACAATTACCAGATCTTTCTTATGATCTTTATATATCAAGCGGCGGCCCAGGCTCTCCGCTTACAAGTGTTGGCCAGGAGTGGGACACTGCTTTTTGCAAATGGATAGATGCGGTTAATGAATGGAACAAAAACATGTCTAATTACCCAAAAAAACATATTTTCTTCATATGCCACAGCTTTCAGCTTGCCTGCCGCCATTATAATATTGCCACGGTTTGCCAGCGCAAATCAACATCCTTTGGTGTATTCCCGGTGCATATGACACAGGCCGGCAAACGCGAAGCAGTTTTCAATGGCTTACGTGACCCTTTTTACGCGGTTGACAGCCGGGATTTCCAGGTTATTGAACCCAATCATTCCCGTTTAAAAGAACTTGGCGGCGCAATACTGGCAATTGAAAAAGAAAGACCACATGTACCGTATGAACGGGCTATCATGGCGGTTCGTTTCAATGATTATTTTGTGGGCACACAATTTCATCCCGAGGCTGATGCAATTGGCATGAGCATGTACCTGCAGCGCGAAGACAAAAAGCAAACCGTTATAAACAACCACGGAGAACCCAAGTGGAGCAACATGATAGAGCAACTGAGCGATCCGCGCAAGATCATGTTTACGTACAATCATGTACTGCCAAATTTTTTAAACATGGCTGTGGGTGAACTGGTGGAGGGCTAAGGTTTCATACCAATGAATGCGCCTGTAATCATGCATTCAAACCCGCACAAAAATTTTCACTGGTTTTGGCTTCAGCGTTGGCTTTCAGTTGCACTGAATGCTTACCTATTGTTGTTTCAGCCGCAGTTTTTCATGGCATCGTCCCTTGTGTCACTCACTTGTACTGCAGTTTTTCATGGCAACAGTTGTACAGTCTTCCTTTGTTGTAACAACCCTCTTTCACTTGTAAGAAAATATATTTCGGCGCCCGGCTTTAAGGCAGGTATGTATACAATGCACCGGGCTGTGTCTCTTGCTCACCAATGTACTAACCGCTGAAGTGAGTGACACAACCTAAGCTTAATAGTAGCAATGCAGCTAAGTACATAAAAAAGAGAGAAGCATTGCCTCTCTCCTTTTCAGTAAGCTTTCAATATCGTTATTGGTTTCTGCCGATACAGTTAAGATCTGTAAATGCTTCTTCCAAACGTTTTACAAAATTATCCTGGCCTTTTCTTAACCAAACGCGTGGGTCGTAATATTTCTTGTTTGGTTTTTCAGCACCTTCAGGATTGCCTAACTGGCCCTGCAGGTATGCTTCATTCTTTTTGTAGTAGCCCAGTACACCTTCCCAGAATGCCCATTGCATATCGGTATCGATGTTCATTTTGATCACACCATAATCCAGTGTTTCGTTGATCTGGTGTTTTGGAGAACCGCTACCGCCATGGAACACAAAATATACCGGTTTGCTGCCTGCAGGCAGGCCCAGTTTTTCTGCAATGAACTCCTGGCTGTTTTTCAAAATAGACGGGCGCAGCTCAACATTACCGGGGCTGTACACGCCATGCACATTACCAAAAGAAGCAGCCACTGTAAACCTCGGGCTTACTTTTATCAATGCATCATAAGCCTGTGCAACTTCTGAAGGTTGTGTATACAATTTTGAATTCTCCACATCCGAATTATCAACACCGTCTTCTTCACCACCGGTTACACCAAGTTCTATCTCTATGCTCATACCAAGTTTCTCCATGCGTTTGAAAAACTCGAAAGAGATCTCGATGTTTTCATGCAATGGTTCTTCACTAAGATCGAGCATGTGAGAGCTGTATAAAGGGCGGCCATTTTTGGCTTTGTAATCTTCACCTGCTTTCAGCAAAGCATCGATCCATGGCAGCCATTTTTTTGCTGCGTGGTCTGTATGCAACACTACTGGTACACCATAATACGATGCTACGTTGTGCACATGCATTGCACCGCTGATGGCACCGATAATGTTTGCCTGCAATTTATCGTTAGGCATGCCTTTACCAGCTACAAACTGGGCGCCGCCATTACTAAACTGGATAATAACCGGGGACTGAACTTTTGCTGCTGTTTCGAGTACAGCATTTACAGAATCTGTACCGATAACATTTACCGCCGGAAGTGCGAATTTGTTGTTCCTGGCATCGTCGTATAATGCCTGTAATTCATCGCCGAACAAAACACCGGCTGAATATTTAGCCATGCTTTTTTACTTTTTGTTAATAGAATTATTTGGGGTAGCGAAGATAATGGTTAAAGCGCGAAAAACGCCGTGAATTATTCACCTGCCGCAGCGCTACACTAATGAACATTTGTTGCGGCACCTGTTCATTACAACATCTAAATAACCCGCTGTAGACACAGCGGGTTGTATGCATATATCAAACTCAAACCTGCGCATGATGCCTGAATGTTCTGCGATAGAATATCCAGTAAATGATGGGGAAGATCAGCAGTGTAAGCACACTTGCTGTAACCAGCCCGCCAATGATTACAATAGCCAAAGGCTTTTGCGATTCTGAACCGATACCTGTAGAAAGTGCCGCGGGCAGCAAACCGAGTGCAGCCATCATCGCTGTCATTACCACGGGTCTTGTTCTTGCCTTCACACCTTCCAGTATCGCTTTTTCAAGTGTAAGTTTTTGCTTTAGTTTTTTGTTGAATTCGGAAATAAGTATCACTCCATTTTGCACACAAATGCCAAACAATGCGATGAACCCCACACCGGCAGAAATACCGAAGTTCATACCGGTAATATGCAAGGCAAGTATACCGCCTATAAGTGCGAAGGGCACATTTACCAGCACCAGCAATGCATCTTTTATATTGCCAAACATGATGAACAATAAAATGAAAATTGCCACCAGGCTAACAGGCACTACCTGCCCCAGTCTTTTACCGGCCCTTACCTGGTTTTCAAATTCGCCGGCCCAGCCTACACTGTAACCCGGTGGCAGCTTTACATTTTTAAACACTTTGTCCTGTGCTTCGGCCACTGTACTGCCAAGGTCTCTTTCTCTTACAGTAAATTTTACACCTATAAACCGCTTGGAATTATCGCGGTAGATAAAGGCCGGGCCAGTCTGCTTACGTATGGCAGCTATCTCTTTCAAAGGAATTTTCTCACCACGCAGTGTTGGTACAAGTATGTTACCAAAGTCATTTTCATCTTTCCGGTAATCCTGCTGGTAGCGTATGCGTATATCAAATTTTTTCTCGCCTTCAAATTTTTCCGTTGCTGTTTTGCCACCGATCGCCATTTCGATAACGGCCTGTGCATCGGCCTTGTTTACGCCGTAGATCGCCATCTTTTCTTCATCCAGTTCCACGCTTATTTCGGGCTGGCCTATATTCCTGAGAATGCCCACATCTTTCACGCCCTGCACGGTTGCAATCTGTTGCTGCACTTCGTTGGCAATCCTGTCTAACGTGTTGAGGTCATCGCCAAAAATCTTTACCGCATTATTGGCGTTCATACCAGCTACGGCTTCGGCCACATTATCAATAATGGGTTGGGAATAGTTATAACCAATACCCTGGTAGTTTTTAAGTTTCTTATCCATTTCTTCCACCAGCTCATCATAGCTTATTTTTCGCTTCCATTCACTTTTAGGTTTCAGGTTCACCTGCATCTGCACATAATAAAAACCGCTTGGGTCAGTGCCATCATTGCTGCGGCCGGTTTGCGAAAGCACGCCATTCACTTCGGGGAAACTCATGAGGTCTTTGCGGAAGATGCTGACCATCTTTACTGTTTCATTTAATGAACTGCTCATCGGCATTTTTGCCTCTACCCATAATGCACATTCATTTAACTGCGGCAAGAATTCTGAGCCGAGCCATTTTATAGAAAACAGCGTAACACCAAGTAAACAAAACGCAGCAGCAAGGCTCAACCGCCGGTGCCCGAAGCACCACCCAAAGCCATTCTCCACCATCCTGTTGATAAAATTGACAAAGCGGTTATTCTTCTCGCGGACATTCTTTTTCAACAACAGGGAAGATAGTACCGGCACCAACGTGAGTGTAAACAGCAATGCGCCGATCAAAGCAAAACCAAGGGTCCACGCCAGTGGGGAAAACATCTTTCCTTCTACTTTCTCAAAAGAAAAAATGGGTAGTAACGCAGTAATGATAATCGCTTTTGAAAAGAAGACTGCCTTGCCCATTTCAGTACCCGTCTTTTTGATGATGCCCATTTTGGCCAGCTTGTTGAATTTATCCATACCACGCTGATGCGCCACATGATCCAGTGCCACAAACAATCCTTCCACCATTACAACCGCGCCATCTATGATGATACCAAAATCGACTGCACCAAGGGAAAGCAGGTTGGCGCTCATGCCTTTCAGCTTAAGACATAAAAATGCAAACAACAATGCCAGTGGAATAATGATGGAAACAATCACTGTTGTACGCCAGTCTGCCATAAACAAAAACACAATTACCGTAACGAGTATAATGCCTTCTGCAAGGTTGTGCATCACTGTTTCCGTGCAATAACTCATCAGGTTATCACGGTCATAAAAAGTAACCATCTTTACATCGGCAGGCAATACTTTCGTGTTCAGCTCATTGATCTTTTCTTTTAACGCCTGCAACACGATGGAAGGATTCTCACCCTTGCGCATTACCACTATTCCTTCTACCACATCATCGTTGTTATCCAGGCCTGCCTGTCCTACTCTTGGCGCACTTGCTTCTTTTACAGTTGCCACGTTCTTTACCAGTACAGGGTTGCCGTTTTCATTGTCTACAATGGTGTTTTCAATATCTTCCACAGATGATAATAAACCCAACCCACGCACCACATAAGCCTGCCCGTTTTTCTCAATTACATCACCGCCAACATTCAGGTTACTGTGCGATACTTTTTCATATAACTCCAGCGGTGTAAGGTTGAACTTCTGTAACCGCACTGGGTCAACACTTACTTCATAGATCTTTTCCTGCCCGCCAAATGCATTGATGTCTGCAACGCCCGGCACACTGCGCAGTTGCCTGTCCACAACCCAGTTTTGAATGGTAAGCAGGTCTCTCGTATCCCGCTTGCTGCTTTGCAATGTATAGCGGAATATTTCGCCGGTGGGGCCGTATGGCGGCTGCACATCCGGCGTTACATCATCGGGTAGCTGCACGTTGTGCAACAGGTTATTTACCTGCTGCCGCGCAAAAAAATCGTCTACATCATCTTCAAAAATGATCTTGATAACGCTTAGCCCAAACATAGTGGTAGAGCGTACGTTTGTCTTTCTTTGTACGCTGTTCATAGCCACTTCTATGGGTGTGGTTACAAACCGCTCTACTTCTTCGGCGCTTCTGCCGTTCCATTGTGTTACGATGATGATCTGCGTATTGGTAACATCAGGAAAAGCTTCTATGGGTATTTTCACAAAACTGAAAACACCGGCAATAATGATGATAGCCACCCAGAAGAATGTAAAGAATTTATTCTTCAGTGAGAAGGCAATGATATTTCTGATAAACTTGTTCATATTATTTTTTTTGTACCGGCTGCAGCACTAATGGCATCGCCTGTTGTGTCACTCACTTGTACTGCAGGGCTATGGGCGACAACGATACGTTTTCGCATAAAGGCGCCGATGCTAACAACACCACCGGACTGTAGCCGTTGCCGAACAGCGTGTAAAGCGCTGAAGAGTGCGACGCAACAAAAGCCTCATGCCTGTACTGCAGCCTGGTTCATCATAATTGTTGTGTACCTGCAACGTGTGTTAATCATTTAACGCATCGTACATGAGCAACTGGTTTTGTGTAACTACCTGCTCTCCTTCTGCAATGCCGGTTGATATGTAAACAGTATCGCCAACCTGTTTGTATATCTCTACCTGTCTCGTTTCAATGTGGCTGCGGTCTTTGTAAACCATTACCCAGTTTTTGCTTTTATCAAATATGATGGCGGCAGAAGGCACCGCAATCATCTTCCTGTTTTCATTGAACTGTAAAGACACCGTTGCACTCATTTCAGGTTTTAGTGCCAGGTCATCATTTGCAATACGTATACGCACCGTCATGGCTTTTGTATCAGGATCGAGTATGTTGAATATGCGGTCAACCTTTCCTTTGAACACACGGTCAGGATAGCTGATGGTTTTCACAGTTGCACTCATACCCTGTTGTATAGACGCAATATCTGATTCGTTAACATTGGCCAGCACCCACACTTCATTGATCTGCGCTATAGAAAAAAGATTGCTGATGTTGCCGCTGGTAATAAGTTCGTTTGGTGTAATATTTTTATTGATTACAAACCCACTGATGGGCGCCGTAACATTGTACAATGCACCAGGCTTTAAATGATAAATGTTATACACTTCGTTGATGCGCTGTTGTTCGGCCTTTGACTTTTCCAGTTCTTTCTCTGCTGCCACCACATCTTTCTCTGAATTGAGTTTACCTGCAAAAAGGTCTTTTGCTACCTGCAGGTTTTTCTCAGCCAGCGCCACATCGCTGTTGGCATCTAACCTTTCGTTCTCATAGCCTGCCACTTCGCTGCTGCGGATTACGGCAAGCGTTTGTCCCTGTTTTACAAAATCTCCCAGTTCGGCATTTACCTGGATTACATTGCCACCAACAACAGGATATACCTGTGAGAGCCTGTTATTATCTGCGGCGATCTTGCCGTATAATTTCAGTTCGGTTGTTACTGTATCTGAAGTTGCCCTGGCAAAAACCGTTTTTGCAAGCATGGTATCAGTTAATACAAATGCTGCACCCGGTACAGCTTCCGGCTTTGCGTGGTTGCATGCTGTAATTACCATTAGCATGACTGGTATAATTAATAGTTTCATTGCGGTGTGTTTTAGTAAAGCGTGTAAGCGGTTGTGTAATTGATGTTTTCTGCAGACAGTGCCAGTTGTTTACGAATGCGGTTCACTTCTGCAAGACTTTCGCTGTAGGATTCGAAAAAGTCTACAAACTCAACAATACTGATGTTTTGCTTTAAAAAGTTTTCGCGCATACCCTCGTATACATCAGTAAAATCTTTGTTGTAAACAGCTTGTGTTTTTTGAAATTCCTGGATACTTCTTTGCATGTTGTACCATGCAGCATTTACTTCTGCAGTAAGGCTGTTTTGCTGTAACTGTTCATTTACTGATGCCAGTTTTGTCTGCGTTTCTGCATATCTTATATTGCCCTGGTTACGGTTCCACAGCGGCAGCGGAATACCCACCGTAAAAAGGAACTGGTTATTGAATGCAGCGCCGCGCTGGTCGTAGGATGTATTGAGTGTAAGATCGGGCACTGCCAAGCTTTTCTGATATTTTACATTTAATGCTGCAATGTCTTTATTAACGGCGGCTAGCTGTATGTCTGCCCGGTTTGCAAGCGCAAGCTGAAGCAGGGAATCTACAACTGGCAGTCGATCGAATTGCTGCCACACCTGCTCATCAACATCCGGCACGATGAATTCGTTTACATTGAGCAGTACCTGCAATGTTTTTTGTTCATCCTGTATGGATTGCAGCAGGGTTGTTTTATTATTGTTGAGCTGTATGAATGTTGATTTGAGGCGTACCACTTCTTTCAGGGGCAGGTTACCTTTTTTAGCCTGCGTTTCGTATGCGTCAATAATGGTATCGAGCTGCTGCAATTGCGTATTGAATTTTTGCAGGGTCTTAAGATCAAAATACAGGCTATACATATTTGTATGCAGCGTGTATTTGAGATTGCGAAGCAGGTCACTAAATTCAAGGGCCGCCTGTTTTGAGTTTTGTTTCGCCAGTGCTATTTCGTTTTTTCGTTTACCGCCCAGGAGTATCAGTTGTTCAATTTCAGCTGTTTTTTCACCGTTAGCGCCAGCGTAAAGCAACTTCCTGTTATCCGCATCGTAAGCATTTACACCAAAACTTACCGTGGGATTGGGGTACAAAGACGCCTGTATTTCGAGTGCTTTTTGTGCGTCTACATTTAACTGGCCGGCAACTGCCAGCAGGTTTTTTTCCAGGAATAAATGGTCTGACGCGTTGATTGATATATGCAAGCTATCCTGTGCAAACACTTGTGCAGACAGCATAGCAAAGCACAGCAGCACAGGCATATACCTGCAACTGTATATTGCTTTTTTCATTGAAAATAGAATTAAGTAGAAAAATTGCATTGCGCACAATGGCGGCAAGCATTACAACAAGGATGTGATATATTATACTGCTGCGTCTGGCGGAGGGGTAAGAATATCTTTATAAGTAACAGGTAAACGCGAAATGTCTAACTCAGGATAAATGACTTTTTTATAACTGGTAAAAACCGGTGGTACAAGCTTCCATTGCTGCTGTTCAAAATTGTAAGAAGCAGACTTTGCAAGCAAAAAGTAGTGCGCCTGGTCATCATCTTCATCTTCGGGTGTTTTGTCTCGGTGATTGAAAACAACCTGGTAAATGTATTCGGCAACGGAGTTGATATCGTCCTTCTGCGTTCCATCTTTTGCATACTCGTCCATCTCGTCTACGCATGGTACAAACATGGTAGTGTTGATGTGAGAAAGTATTACAAGGAAAAGTAGAAATCGCCTCATGAGATGCGCAAATATAGAGCATGGACTAATGGAATAAGGCCTGGTAAAAATGATAAATGAAAAGGAAATGTTATAAAAAAGTACGCTGCCGGCCAGCAAAATGAAAAAAAGAAATTGGTGTTGTGATTTTTACAATTGTAAAACAAAGCTTAGCAGCAGAAAATTGCACCGCTCACGTAATAAATAAATATTATAGTTATCACCCGAAGCATGTGTTTAAAAAAGGTTTCTTTGCACCTTCAATTTAACCAACGTGCAAAAACAACCTGCAGCCAAAACAGCTTTTACACCATACCAGGTATTGGTAATTGTATTGCTTTCGCTTACCCAGTTTACCGTAGTGCTGGATTTTATGGTCATGTCTCCACTGGGCGATATACTGATGAAATCAATGGACATGAATACCACGCAGTTTGGCTTTGCAGTTTCAGGCTATGCATTCAGTGCCGGCATTTCAGGATTACTTACTGCAGGCTTTGCAGACCGCTACGACCGGAAAAAATTGTTATTGTTTTTTTACATTGGTTTTATAGTGGGCACATTGCTTTGTGGGCTTAGTCATACATACCTTATGTTATTGTTTGCGAGAATTGTAACAGGTCTTTTTGGCGGCGTAATAGGATCTATTTCCATGGCCATCATTGCCGATCTTTTCCCGCTGGAGCAAAGAGGCCGTGTGATGGGTTTTGCGCAAATGGGCCTTAGTGCAAGCCAGGTATTGGGCATACCAATCAGTTTATATCTTTCCAATATATGGGGATGGCAGGCGCCATTTCTTATGATTGTGGCACTTGCATCGGCTGTATGGATAACAACGCTGCTGAAAATGCAACCTGTAACTGCGCACCTTAACGAGGCTACAGAAAGAAATGCAGTGAAGCATTTGTGGAATACTGTAAAGCAACGCAACTACCGCATCGGTTTCCTGGCTACTGCCATGCTATCCCTTGGTGGCTTTATGATGATGCCGTGGGGCAGTGCATTTTCTGTAAACAACCTGCATGTAAGTTATGAGCAACTTCCATTTTTATTCATGGTTTCGGGTGTAGCATCGCTAATTGTTATGCCGCTTATCGGGAAGCTGAGCGACAGGATTGATAAATTTAAAATATTTACCATAGCCTCTGTATGGATGATGATCATGGTGATCATTTATACGCACCTTACACCTGTACCTTTTATTGTGGTAATAACAATGAATATTCTTTTTATGGCCGGCATCATGAGCCGGATGGTACCGGCGATTGCCCTTACTTCTTCGTTACCCAGGATGCAGGACCGTGGGGCATATATGAGCGTAAGTTCATCACTGCAACAGATTGCCGGTGGTGTTGCCGCAGCAGTTGGCGGCTTGATTGTAGTACAGCCAACCAAAACCAGCCCGCTGGAGCATTATGACACACTGGGCTTTGTAATTGTTGCTTTATCAGCCGTTTCTATATGGATGGTGTATCGTGTAAGCAGGATGATTAAAGCACAGGTTGCTGCTGCCGCCGGGCCGCAGCAACCCGAGGCTGTTTTGCACGAGGCTTAACGTATGCCACAAAGCCCTTTGTGAAGGAAAAGGGCTTTGACTAATTTCACTCTTGTTATCAGCCGCGGGTATGTGTGTTGCACAATGAAATCCCGGCTGATACAGTAGTTTAAATTGCTTCGGTCTTCGCACTGCTGCATAATGTTCTGAACGTACAAGTGAGTGACACAACGGAAGCTTCATAGCAGCACTACAGCCCGTCCCCATCACTTACACATGCGTGTCTGCAACGGGTTTAGATGCCTTGAGATCTCTCGTGTTCTTTTGTACGGCAATTGCAGCAAACAAGCTTAACGTAAAAGACATGGCATAAAATCCTTTCTCGCTTTTGGCGAGTGCAGCATTCCATAAACCTACCGTTAACAGCACGATTGCAAGCAGTGTACAAAACCATGCAATGCCGTAGTAGATATTGGTAATCGGTATGCCTTCCATCTGGTCGCGTACAGCTTTTTGAACAGAGACCACTGAGAACAAACCAAACATAAGCACCGTAAAGTAATAGCCCTTTTCATTGAGCTGCATATCTGCATTCCATAAACCAATGATAAAAGCAACTGTACCGATAAAAAACGCAGCCCACGATGCTGCAATAAAAGCCGAAGAGGGCTGAAGAACCTGTTTTTGTTCCATAAAAAATATTTATGCAACCAAAACTATAGCGTGGTTAAAACCTGTTATTTGACTTTTATCAAAATCGCTATAAGCGTTTTGTTAAAGCCTGCCGCGGATACGGCTGAGCGTTTCCTGGCTGATGCCAAGGTAGGAAGCGATGTGGCCAAGAGATACCCTTTCCAATATATGTGGTCTTTGCAACAATAAATCGTTGTATAGTTCTTTCGCGGTTTTGAAATGTGCATTTACAAAACGTTCTTCCAGCTTTATATAATACTTCTCGTAGGCAATTCTTACAAGCCGCTCAATCTCGTGGTGCTCATTATACAACGCTGTAAGTTTTTCTTTTGAGATGCGCCACAGTACCGCAGGCTCTATAAGCTGTATGTTTTCAACTGCCGGCGTATGGGTAATAAAGCTGTGAAAAGATGTTACAAAATCATTTTCAAAAGCAAACCAGTGCGTTACTTCTTTTCCATCCAGTATGTAATAGCCGCGCAAGGCGCCTTTCTCGAGAAAGTACATATACCGTGCAACCTGGCTTTCGCGGATGAGGTAATCATTTTTTGACAGTTCTACCCTCTCGAAACAATCTTTCAATGCCTGCTGTGCTTGCGTTGACAGCGGGTAAAAAACTTTTATATAATCCAGCAGGTATTCCATATGGTGATGCCTTGAATGAATAATTTTTTATGCAATGCTTTCAGAAATGCCGGTTGTTGTATTTTCTTTACCACCTGCCTCCACCTGTTTGGTAGGATCGA
The DNA here is from genome assembly GCF_015831355.1 of Panacibacter microcysteis. Classification (NCBI taxonomy): domain Bacteria; kingdom Pseudomonadati; phylum Bacteroidota; class Chitinophagia; order Chitinophagales; family Chitinophagaceae; genus Panacibacter; species Panacibacter microcysteis. Next base: position 251,889 of record NZ_JADWYR010000003.1, on the reverse strand, counting down.
TAATAAACCAGAGGCAGCAGCCCGCAAGCGTTACAAAAGAAACAATATAAAGCGGGTAATTATAGCTATGGGTTATATCGGCCAGTTTACCAAACGATAATGCCAGGAAAAAGGCGCCCATTTGCCCGAAGAAATTCATGGCACCGGTTACGGTACCTGTGTTGTTGCGGCCTATATCTGCACAAACCGCGTATGAAGACATTACTGCGAATGAATAGGAAAAATTTGCAGCAATAAGGCATATGGCACTCCATTCATTGCTGGCAAAGAATGCCGCCAGTAATATCATGCTTCCGCACATACCCATACCTGTGATACCCATAAAACGCCGGCCTGTTTTTAGTCCTTTTGTTTTTACGATCCAGTCGCTGAAAAAACCACCGGCAAGCAGGCCTATAATGCCGGCAATGAACAAAGAAAAGATAACCGGGGAGGTTTCCTGTTCCGTAAAATGCCGGCCCTCCTGCAGGTAAACGGGCATCCATGCCACAAAGAAGTAATTGGACCATTGAAAACAGAAATACATGCACATAACTGCCCATACCGTTTTATTTTTCAGGATCAGTTTCAGCGATATGAGGTGTTGCTCTTTACGGTGCCTGCATCCCTGCTCTATATCATTTTTTTCCTTTGGCGCAATATGCTTCATCTGCCATGGAAAATCTTTGAACCAGTAATAACACCACAGCACCCAGGCCACGCCAATGATGGCGTTTACATAAAAAGGCATGCGCCAGCCATACGATGCTGCCAGCGGAATAATGATCAGCGGCGCAATTGCAGACCCGATCTGCGAGCCAATGCCAACCCATGTTAATGCACGCCCGGTCTCGTTTGCAGGAAACCATCGCGAAACCGTTATAAGGCAGTTGGGGTATGTGCCGGACTCTCCCATGCCAAACAAAAAGCGTACGGCTATCAACGATACCAAACCGGTGGCAAAACCTGTAAGCGCAGTAAAGAATGACCACCACAATACAATGCGTATAAAAACTTTTCTCGGGCCAATGCTGTCGCCTAGTAACCCCGATGGAATTTCAAATACCGCGTAAGCCAATGCAAAAGCCGCAAGCACCCACCCAAATTGCTCATTAGACAATGAGAATTCGTTTTTGATACGGACACCTACAATCGAAATACAGATACGGTCAAGGTAAGTAAGCGTGGTTAATGCACACAAAAAAGCAAGTACACGATAACGGTAAGGAAAATACTTCATTGGCAAAAATTACAGGCGTTACGCAATCAAAACAGTAAGATAAGCATTCACCCGTAAAAAATTCCCGGCATACATTTTTGGTAGCCGGCTTTTGTACTCTGTGGCATCGCCTGTTGCCACGCTCGGTTCAGGGTTCCGTTTTTTATGGCGACTGCAGCGATACGGTGCAGCCAACTTACCATTCGCTGCCCGGCGGCTGTTTGTATGTTGAAGCAATCAATACGTGAGCTGTGAATGATCTTTGCAAACACGTCAATTACACAAATCTGCCATAACGTTTAACTTTAAGGAAAATACAATTATTATGTGGTGGGTATATGCACTTTTATCAGCAGCTTTTGCATCGCTTACAGCCATCTTTGCCAAGATTGGTGTAAAAAATATGGATACCGACCTGGCCACAGCTATCAGAACAGTGGTCATTCTCTTACTGGCGTGGGGGCTGGCTTTGTTCAAAGGCGTGGTGCCTTCTATACAAAGCCTGTCGAAGCAAAACTGGCTGTTTCTTATGCTTTCCGGTTGTGCCACAGGTTGCTCCTGGATCTTTTATTTTAAAGCCCTGCAGGCTGGAAAAGTCTCCCAGGTGGCGCCGGTGGATAAACTGAGTCTGGCGCTTACCATTTTGCTTTCTGTTATATTTCTTGGCGAAACACTTACCCTGAAAACCGCTATTGGCGCACTACTCATAATAGGCGGCACCGTAGTGCTGATTTTATAAAATTTGCCCGCTTACAATGCAGTGTGTGAAATGTTTTATTTTTAACGACAAGTAGTGCCAAATGCTGAAAACTCTGCCGGTTCTTATCTTATCCTGTTTATTAATGATCTGTTTCAATGCCTGCCAGCCTGCCAGTGCATTTGATGATAAAACCATAGCGCATGATACCGCCAGCATCAGCGCAGGTGAAAGTGTGTTCAACCAGCGTTGCGAAGGTTGCCACAACTTCAGGCAGGATGGCATTGGTCCGCAACTGAATGCAGTTACAAAAGAAGTAACCACGCAGTGGCTTACTGATTTTATCAAAGATCCGCAGGCTATGATCAGCCACGGTGATGAGCGTGCAGGTAAACTGTACGCCCGCTACAAAGTATCAATGCCATCATTTGGTTCGCTTACCGACAACGACATACACCATATCATTGCCTTTTTAAACACTCATACAGCAACAGTTACAGCGGAAGATGCCGATGCGGTAAAAGATCCTGTGCCTTCAAAAATTCCAAAATCTGCGCTCACTGCTAACCTGCAGTTTATTGCACAGTTGCCAGCCTCTGCTGATAGTGGCAAAAAGCCATTGGCAAGAATAACCCAGATGATTGTACAGCCGGGCAGCAACAAACTGTTCGTGCTCGACCTCAGGGGAAATCTTTACCAGCTTACCGGCAACACCAGTTCAGTATTCATGAACATGAAACAACTAAAGCCAGGCTTTATTGCAGAACCCGGGCTAGGCAGTGGTTTTGGCAGTATTGCTTTTCACCCGGCGTTTATGCGCAACGGACTATTCTATACAACGCACACAGAAAAAACCGGCTCCGCAATCGCAGACTTTGGTTATGCAGATTCCATCAAAGTTTCATTACAGTGGGTGCTTACAGAGTGGAAGGCCAATGATGTAAATGACCGTACATTCAAGGGTACCAGCAGGGAGTTGCTGCGCATTAACATGGTTTCGGTTATTCATGGCATGCAGGAAATAGCCTTTAACCCGTTTGCAAAAAAGGGTGATGAAGATTATGGCCTGCTGTATGGCGGCATCGGGGACGGCGGATGCACCGAAAATGGTTTTTTACTTGCACACAACAAGGCTAATCTCTGGGGAACGGTAATTCGAATAGACCCCTCAGGCAGCAACAGCCGCAATAGAAGGTACGGTATTCCTGCAACGAACCCTTTTGTGCATACACCCGGTGCTGCACCCGAAATATTTGCGATGGGTTTCCGCAACCCGCATAGAATTACGTGGCTGGCCGGCGGAGCCATGCTCGTTAGCAATGTTGGACAAGCAAACATTGAATCAGTAAATATGGTTACAGCCGGCAGCGACTTTGGCTGGCCATTAAGAGAAGGAAATTTTGTAATTCACGATACCGGCAACATAAATAAAGTTTACGCATTGCCGGCAGATGACAGTGCCATGCATATTACATACCCTGTTATTGAATACGACCATGATGAAGGAAAGGCCATCTCTGGTGGCTATGCATACAAAGGCCCCATTGCAGCCTTAAAAAATAAGTTCCTTTTTGGCGATATACCTACCGGCCGCTTATTTTTTACCAACATCTTCAACATTAAACAGGGAAGTATTGCCCCGTTACAGGAATGGTCTGTTGCAATAGATGGAAAAACTGCAAGCCTTCAAACGTTATGCGGTAATGACCGCGTTGATCTTCACTTTGGCACTGATGCCAACAATGACCTTTATATAATGACGAAAGCCGATGGAAAAATCTACAGGATTGTATCCGCTGCTGAATAGTATTGTTGCCGTACAAGAGTGCGACGCAACAAAAGCCCGGCTATATTACTATAGCCGGGCTCATAATTTTTTCTTCAGGCAACCCTTATTGAATACTGTCTGACAAAGGTTTTTGAGAAGCTGTATCTACAAATCCCGAGTCTGGTATGGAAGGGTTTGTGGCATTGGTATTATCTGGTGCCGGGCCTGTGGGTGCATCTGTACTGATTGTACTGTCACTGCCCGTTGCATCGTTGCTGCCTGTACCACACGCTGTTAAATACACAGATGCTGATGCGAATAATATAATTGCTAGTTTTTTCATCATTCAATTTTTTAGTTAACAATTCTTGGTGGAATTTCTGACGGCAGATCGGCCGGTATTTCAGGCTCCGGTGTTGGATCCTCCGGGAATTCCGGTTCATCGTCGGGCTGTATTTCAGGCTCCTTCGAAGGCGTATATGGATCTTCTTCCGGCATGTCAGGCTCTATTTCAGGCGATATATCCGGTTCTTTTATTTCCGGATTTTTCGGTTCTCTTGGATCGTTCATGGTGTTTGATTTAGCTTTTACTAAAACTGTTTTGTAACAATAAGTTTTTTCGAAAACACAATGTTGTTCTTCAATTTTATGCTGGCGTAATACATGCCAGCGGGCAATGCATTGAAGAAAACTTTATTGTTACCATTCTGCAGGTTACTAATGATGCAGGGCTTACCGGCTGCGTTATACAACACAACCTGCCCCCTGTCTCCCTCCCTGATGGAATTAATATATACATTTACACTGCCGCTGGCCGGGTTTGGCCACATGCTTACATTGGCAGGACTTGCGCTATTGCCCGGCTTTGCCATAAATGTATTCATCGCAATGTTGTTGCTGCCGGATTGCGCACTGGCGCCGTTAAGGCTCATTAATGCAATCACACAAATCATTGTAAAAATCCGTTGCATAAGAACTCCTTTTTTTATAAGGAGGTCAAAAATCCATGCCATTCTTTGCTGCCTCTTCTTTCAATGCGTCGTGTGCAGCATCGTCCCCATCAATTTCCTCAGTATTGTCAACTGCAGCAGTTTGCTCATCGTAGGCACGCTCTACATTCTCGTCTGTATTTGTATTTCTCTTAACGGCAGCCGGCGCATCGGCCGGTAACTTCCCGGTGGTTTGTTGCTTTTTTTCCATATACAGGCATTTTTACAGTGGTAAAATATACCTCAGTTAAGAGGCCATTTCATCGAATGTTTCTTCTGCATCTTCTGCCAGCTCATCAGCTGCTGTATTACGGTCCAGTGCTGCATTCAACGGGCAGTGCCCGGTAGTGCCACGATACAGGAGCAAGGCACCTGTTGCTATTTCAGTCCATGATATACCTGGTTTCTTTTTCATAGATACCAAACCTGCAATAACCAATGCAAGTCCGCCTGCAGTTGATAGTACCCTTTCTTTCTTGCTGATGTTTACATCGCCGGTAAGAATGTCGATAATGTTGTTCATAAGTGTGTTTTATATAGATGAAACAATTATCATGCGCAAATAGTAGCTGGTGCAGATTGATTGCCTGTAAATGCTCTTATGGTGCAGGCTGTTGTTTTTTATGGCATCGCCTGTTGTGTCACTCACTTGTGCGTTCCACTTTTATGGCAGCAGTTCGCAACAGTTTATATTTTCGTGGCCATGCAACCCAATGTAAAGCACAATAAAAATAAAGCATAGCCAAACTTCATTCGTGCTGATATAAAGAGAGATCATGATATGTACACTCACTGCTTTACATAATGTAAGTTGCCATTTTAAAATACACTTAAAATGCAGGGCATCCCTTCACGATCCTAAATTTTATTGGGCATACTACGTTCTTTTGAAAAAAGAGCCGAATGAAATTGGGACGTGTGTTTTTTTTCCTCCTCATCGTAGTGCTGCCTGTAGCAACCTTTTCTCAAAACAAACTTTTTACCAGCCAGGTGATTGCTGCAGATTCCTCGGCGGTGCCGGCGGTTATTACCATTCAAAGTTCTGACAGTACGGTAATAAAAAAGATGATCACAGACAGCCTCGGTCATTTAACCATACAACATTTAAAAGATGGCAAGTTCATCCTGCACGTAAGCGCACTTGGCTTCGAAGATTATTATATGCCATTCTCAGCAATAGCAGGCAGTTACCTGTTGCCACGCTTTGTTGTTTTACAGCAATCGTCTAACGCGCTGGCAGCAGTGGTGGTAGCCGCAAAGAAACCGGCAGTAGTGGTAAAAAATGATACACTCGAATTCAATGCGTCAGCAATAAGACTGGGTGAAGATGCTTCAACAGAAGACATCTTTCAAAAACTGCCCGGCATTGAAGTAAGTAAAAGCGGTGCAATAAAAGCAAGTGGTGAAACGATAACACAGATTTATGTTGATGGCAAACCCTACTTTGGTGCAGACATAAAAGCGGTTACCCAAAACTTCCCGGCAGATATGATTGATAAAATACAGGTGATCAACAAAAAACCGGAAGGTACCCCTGACGATGGCAGTTATGAAAAGATCATCAACATTACCCTGAAGAAGAATAAAAAACGCGGCGTATTTGGCAACACTGCATTGGCTGCAGGTACACCGGGCACGTATGATGCGCGGTCTGCCACCAACTACCTGCACTACGATACAAAACTTTCTGTTATTGCAAACACCTCTAATACCAACAACGGCAATACAGACGCAAACGCACCCGGCAACCTTGCCACCACTGCCGTAAAAGCAAGTTACGCGGCTGCTTCCACAAAAATGGATGTAAGTATCTGGACAGCTTATAACAGCAGCAACAACAAGACCAGTCAGCAACTATTCCGCGAAAATTTCCTGGTAGATTCATCCGGCTACTACGCTGAGAATAACAACGGGCAATACAAAAACAGGAACATTGGTGCAGGCCTGTACGTGGAATACAGGCCCGATTCCTTTTCGGTGGTAAAGGTCAACCAGTCTGCAGGCTTTTCTGCTGATAACAGCAGCAGCAATGCAGTATTTACCACAGCAGGCACCGATAAAACAACGATCATCAACGAAGGGTCTTCTTCGCTGAACGGGAACAATAAATCTAAATGGCTGAATGGCAGCATTAACTACAACAGGCGCCTTGCCGCCAATGGCAGAAGTTTCAATTTTGAACTGGTAAACAGGTTAAATACCGGCAATGGCCGGTTGTTCAGCCTTTACCACAATATATACCCTGACACCTTAGCCGGCGTTTTGCAAAACCGCCTGAACAACCAGGAAAACACCGGCAAAAATGTGGTAGCCACTGCTTCTTACAACGAACCGGTTACTGCAAATGGCACGCTGTCTTTCTCGTATGGCATTAACTACAACAACAATGATCTGCCTAAAACCATTTATGCGTACAATGCCGCGACTGGCGCGTACGATTTACTGCTGGCTGATATCAGCAATCATTTTGATAATACATCAAAATCGGGTACCGCTGCAGTTACCTACAATTACCACACAAAAAAGGCCGGCTTTTTTGCGGGACTAAGATGGAAGCAGGCGGCGATTAACAGCAATACCTTTAACAAAGACAGCAGTTACAGTGCAGCCTTCAGCGGCCTGCTGCCTAATGCGGGCGTGTATATAACGGCAAAAAAAATACAGCAAAACCTGGATTACAATATGTACATCAGGGCACCGGATGCCATTCAGTTGCAACCGATCATTGATAATACCAACCCATTGTACACCAGGCTGGGAAATCCTGACCTGCAATACAGCGTGGTGCAAACGCTCAAATACAAACTGAACTGGTACAGCAGTAAAAAAGAAACCGGTTTAAATGCACTGGCCAGCATTTCCTTTCTTTCGAACAACATTAGTACAAACCTTGTGTACGATGAAACAACGGGCAAACAGGTGATTACGCCCATTAATACCGGAGGCGCATACAACTGGAATGCGTGGTGCACTTTTTATAAACCTTTTCATATAGGCAACGATAAGCTGAAATGGAACGTCAATGTATCAGGCAGCGGTGCTGCTGCCGGCAACCTTTTAAACGGCATGGAAAATACCGGTACTTTTAAAACCATGCGTGTACTGACAGGCCTGATCTATGATGGTAAAGAATGGCTGGATGTGCGTACCAATGTGAGCTTTACCAAACAAAGCAGCAGGTACAGTTTGCAGCAAGACATGGATGTATCTACAGGCTATATTACGGTTAACCCGGTTATAACGGTAAGGCCAACAGCAAAAACAGAGATCAACATTGATTATGATTACCGCAGTCTTAAAGGAAGCAATGAAAATCTGAACAATAACGTAAACCTGCTCAATGCCAACATAAGGCAGTACGTGGATGATAAAAAAGCAATAGCCATCTCGCTCAAAGCCTTTGATCTGCTAAATGAAAACAACAATACCACCAGGATTTTTGGAGACAGCTATATGCTGGATACCACTACCAATACACTTTCAAGATATTTTATGCTGAGTGTAAGCTTCAGGCTGCAGCATTTTAATTAGCGTTTGTACAACGCATTTGAATGGCAACCGTTTTCGCGCATCGTTTGCTGAGTAAAGTGCCGAACGCACAAGTGAGTGACACAACCGGTGCTCAATAGTACTACAACTGCCGGTTACCAAATTTACTGTGCCGTTAACCTGCCTGTTACGGTGGTTTTATAAACAGGACCACCAATACTGCCCGTTAATTCCACACCGCAGAATGTAACCTGTAGTTTGCCATTTACGTGTGTAACATATGCTTTACCGCCGGTTGGCTGAAAAAAGATGCTGCTATACAGAGAGGTGATAAATACTTCATATACATTTTCGCTGCCAAAGGCCATACCACCTGTGGCAACTGTGTACTCACCATCTTCGGGCTCCTGCTCTAACCAGAAAGGGTGAAAATAAACGTTGATATCAGGATAGCCGAAAGACTGGTAACCGCCAATGTACCTGCGGTTCCAGGTATAATCTATACCATAGGTGGCAGTAGAAAAAGCGATATCGGGGATGCTTGAAAAACTTGCCGTATTGTTTGATGGATCGCAGGGTGCATCAACAGGCTCATTGATCACTTCGATATAAATGCTGTCATGTAGCGTTTCGCAATCGGGATTACTGATGGTAAGATAATACCAGCCTTCGTTTATTTTGGTTGCATAATCTGTGTAGTAATCTTCATCGAGCGAAATATCATTTGGCATCTTACTGTGGCGCCACGTATAATACCCGCTAACAACCGTTGAAACATCGAGCTGGATAGGCTCTCCCACATAATAGGAAGTTTTAGCAGTAACGATCTTTACTTTCTTCAACTCGTTACAATATTCTTCTTCCGGCGAAACTGATGATTTGGTGCAGCCACTGAACACCAGCATAAATAAAAGGCTTGCAGAAATGAGCAACGCTTTTTGCATAAAGGGTTTAGTTTAGTGCAGCAAAATAAAAGCATTTGCCCTACACTGAGCTTTAAATAACCTTATAGTTAAGCATCATTGTTATTTAATCTTACCACTTACAAAAGGGTTACCCTTTACATAGTACCGGTAAGGCAGTAAGGCATCTTCCGCAGCATAATCAACACCTATACGTGCAGAGGCAATTACAGCCTTATCGTACGCATGGTAGCCGTCATCTACAATAAATATTGCTGTACCAAACAGATCAAAACCGGTATGCCTTGTGTAAATACCCAATGCCTTTGACACATTGCCGGGCCCTTTGGTGATCGTAGTATCCAATTGCAGCTTACGGCAACGATCAAGCATTACATCAATACCATATACCGGTTCTGCACCTCTTATTAAAACTGCATGCGGTATGTTTTTTGCATTGGAGACCACGTTAAATAAATGATGTATTCCGTAACATAAATAAACATATGCCGTACCAGGTTCTCCAAACATTATTTCCGTTCTTGCAGTTCTGCGGTTATTGTATGCATGCGATGCCTTGTCAGCAGCACCATTATAAGCTTCTGTTTCCACAATTCTTGCGGCCGTTAACCGGTTGTCAAAATTGGTGACAAGTATTTTACCGATCAGTTGCTGCGCAACAACCAACACATCGGGCCTGTTATAAAAGTCTTTGCGCAGTCTCCGTTCTGCATCCAGCAAAATGCTGCTGTCAATATAATTAGGTTCAAAACGTTTCAATTCTCCTAAATTTAACCGCTAAAATAACCGCATTGTTAAAAGAAATCATCATCTCTATACAAAGCTATTTTAAAGCGCATGCTTTTATCCGTAAGCATAAGCTTTGGAAGTGGATCATTATACCCGGTATTATTTACGCTGTGCTGTTTTTTGTTTCCATGTATTATTTTATACATACGGCCAACAATTTTAATGAGTGGCTTACCCTGAAAACAGGTTTAAAAGCATGGCTCGATAAGATCAACAGCGGCATCCTCGGTTTTCTTTTTACACTGGCTGCACTGGCATTGCTGGTGGTGGAAGTAATGTTGTATTTCTCTTTGTTCAAATATACCTGGCTCATTATTGGTTCCCCGGTCTTTGCCTACCTCAGCGAAAAAACAGATGCCATACTCAATAATACAGATTACCCTTTCAGTATGCCGCAACTGCTTAAAGACATGTGGCGGGGCATAAAAATAGCGCTGCGGAATGCGTTCTGGCAAACCGTTTACGTAGTAGCCATTTTGTTATTATCACTCATACCGATTGCCGGCATGGGCGCGCCGCTTATCGCACTCATGGTAGAATGTTACTATTATGGTTTCAGTATGCTCGATTACAATTGCGAGCGTCGCAAAATGAATGCTGCAGAAAGTATTTATTATATCGGCAACCACCGTGGGCTGGCTATAGGCAACGGCCTTATATTTTATCTCATACACCTTGTACCCGTTATAGGCTGGGTATTTGCGCCGGCTTACGCAGTAATTGCGGCCACCTTTAGTATGCACGAGGTAAAGCCAAAAGAAAGTATATTGCCCGTTAGCAATGCAAATTAATGATGATGATGTTACGGGCATTTGTTTGCATGGCATCGCCTGTTGTGTCACTCACTTCAGGGTTCCGTTTTTATGGCGGCTGCAGCGTTCCGGTTATGCAGGAGCTTTAGTACACAGCCGAAAAAAATTATACCATGAATCAACAATCTACAGGTAAAATATATCTTATACCAACTGTACTGCACGAAGATGAAAAAGCTTTGCACGCATTGCCTGCATACATTACTGAGGCTGTAAAAGATTGCCAGGTCTTCTTCGTGGAAAACGAAAAGACCACGAGGCGTTTTTTTAAAAAGCTTTGGAAAGAAATGGTGATTGACGATTACGAATGGTACCCCATACACAAAGCGGAAGCAGCAGCAAAAACACAGTTTGCGCAATGTATTAAACAACAAAAAAACATTGGTATTGTAAGTGAGGCAGGCTGCCCCGGCGTAGCAGATCCCGGGCAGCTACTTATTGCAGTGGCGCAGGAAATGCATGCAACCGTGGTGCCGCTTGTGGGGCCAAGTTCCATCCTGCTTGCGCTTATGGCAAGCGGCATGAATGGCCAATCTTTCCAGTTTGTTGGTTACCTGCCTATTGATGACCAGGAAAAGAAAAAAGCCATCAAAGAACTGGAAGAATATTCAGCAATAAAGAATTGCACACAACTCTTCATTGAAACGCCTTACCGCAACAACCAGTTATTTAAAACATTACTTGCCACCTGCAGGAACGAGACAAAGATTTGTATTGCCGCAGATATAACCGGTGCAAACGAAAGCATTCAAACAAAAACAGTGAAAGAATGGAAGCAGGTAAATATTGATATACACAAGAAGCTGGTGATTTTTTTGTTGTATGCAGGTTAACGAGAAAGAATAATCATCTTATTGTAAAACAAGTGGCGCATACAATCATTTGCGCCGCTTGTATATTTTACGTGTAGTCGTAAATTATTTCATTACTTCCTCAATAACATGCCCGATGCAACCGCTTGGCATTTGCACATGCAGCATGGCACTAATGGTAGCAGCAATATCTGTCATATATGTTTCGCGGTTGGTTTTACCATGCTTTATACCCCAGCCATACCATAACAAAGGAATATGTGAATCATAAGGGTTCCATAACCCGTGCGAGGTGCCGTTGCCGTTGCCTTCCACATAACCCGGTTTTAAAATAAATTGCACCTCTCCGCATCTTGCAGGAAAATAACCATTACTGATCATCTCTCTTTGCTTTGCGGTCAATGGTGTTTCCATTACTTCACCGATCTCAAATGCCTGTGCAATTTCTTTTTGTTGCAACAGTATGCTAACAGCGGCTTTGTGTATGGCCTCTTTATCAAGCTTTGCAGAATCAATGATCTTATTATTAAAAACAACGAGGTAATTAACAAAATCAAGTGCCAGCTTGTCGTAGCCGAATTGCTCTTTCAGTGCGGTGTTCATATCGCTCAGCACTTTGGTATCGTTGAATGCGCCACCCGGTAATTTGTTTTCGATTGAAAAGTTAGGTACATGTGCCACGGCATGATCCGCCGTTAAAAAAACAGTATACTGCCCCTTGCCTACGGTGGCATCCAGGTAAGTAAAGAAACGGCCAAGGGTTTCATCTAACCTTACATAATCATCCAACTGCTCCCATGAGTTTGGCCCAAACGCATGACCGATATAATCAGGTGAGGAAAAGCTGACGGTAAGCATGTCTGTTGTACCATTATTGCCCAGGTTTTCGGCTTTTACAGCCGCTATCGCCATTTCAGCAGTAAGCGAATTACCATACGGTGTGGAAGCGATGCGTCCATATTCCTTCCCGGCAAATTTTGTGAGATCGTATGGAAATGTAGAGGTGATTTTTCCGAGTGGTTTATTCTCGTAAGGCTTATCATCTGCAGTACAGTATTTCGTATACACGTTTTCGGGCAGGTAAAGGTTCCAGTTAAGCTTATAGAAAGAATCAACAAGTTTCCGGCTGTTGAATGCTTTTACCCATGCCGGCAGATCATTCATGTAATAGGTACTGGTAATAAAATCGCCGGTCTTATAATCGTACCAGTAGGCTGCATTGGCCGCGTGCCCTGCCGGCAGTATTGCACCACGGTCTTTAATGGCCACACCCACCACTTTGCTTTTAAAATTGGTAGCTAGTTTAAGCTCATCTCCTATGGTGGTGGTGAACATATTTTTGGGGCTCATTTTACCGGCGTTTGTAGTACTTCCTACGGTTTGTACACTGTCATCATCTGTACAGTAAACACCTTTCTTTAGCATGTTGTCGTACCAGTTATTGCCAACAATGCCATGTACAGCTGGTACAGACCCGGTGTATACGCAGGTATGGCCGGCTGCCGTTACAGTAGGCGTATACGGAATAAATGTGTTCTCGCAGGTAAAACCTTCGTTCAGTAATCTTTTAAAACCACCATTGGGTTTAAACAAATCGTTATAGCGATAAAGATAATCCCAGCGCATCTGATCTATTACGATACCTACCACGAGTTTGGGTCTTTGAACACCCTGCATACCCGCTGGAGGTTTTTGTGCAAAAGAAAAATGAACGGAAAGAATAACAGCAAATAAGGTTAGAAACTTGCGCATGAAACAGTATTTACGGACAAAGATAGGGATGCGTAGTTTTTATTACCTGCTGTTCACAAATAGATAAAACAGGCGTTACTGCCGGGCCGGTTCCCGATACCTGCCAGATGCTTTTAACGCGTGTCCGGAAACGGATTCAAACCCCGCCAGGCATTGAGCGCAGGTAGTACTCCGTGCGGGAGGCTAAAAGCCGCAGAACCGGTAAACGGGTGTTTGAAGCAACATTTTTGTTGAAATAGTTCCACAGTTTTTGACGTATGTCGGTTTATCTAAAGCAAAAACAAACCAGTTTTTCAACTGGCACTTTTTTGGAAATATTCGGGTGTAAAAGATAATTGTTATGAAAACTGTGCTAAAGAAAATTACCGCTGATCATCGCGTAACAAGAGTATCCATGTTTGTGGTTTCGTTTCTTATGATTGCCTTTATCGGCGCAACGATATATGTTATGTACCAGGGCTTTTAAAGAATCTTGTATCAATGTTTGTTTTTTGTTCTTTAAAAAGTTTGTTACGTGCGGTTATGTGATAAAACAGCGTGGCCGCATATGCTGAAGAGCGTAAAGAACGTACAAGTGAGTGACACAACAAAAGCTCCATAGTAGCCATACAGCCGGTACACAAATAATCATACAACCTTTGCAATAAACCGGCCTATATAAGGCATGGCAACAAATTCTTTCTTTTCCACTCTTAGAATAAAATACACAAAACCTGTCGTAAGCAGGGCACCGGTTGCGAGCGAGAAGATGTCGTTTTCCCAAATGGCATTAACGCCTTTATGAACAAAAAATAATAGTATAACGATCGTGATATAAGCCAGTAATTTCTTCCAGGCGTAGGGCACGTAATACGCCTTTTGCCCCCACACAAAACTGGTAACCATCATTGTTGCATAACAGGCAAATGTGGCCCAGGCGCTGGCCATGTAACTGAAGTATGGTATAAACAAAAAATTGATGAGAAAAGTAATGCCTGCACCTATAAAGGTGATGGTGGCCCCCGCGCTGGTGCGGTTACTTAACTTATACCATATACTTAGGTTATAGTAAATGCCCAAGCATATATTAGCGAGTACCAATACCGGCACAACACCTAGACCATCCCAATAAGCTTCGCTGATGAAATGCTTCCAGACAGGTATAAATAAAGTGATGAGCAGGAATGTAACGCATACGGTAATTACAAAGAACTTCATGACACGTGCATAGGTTTTCTGCGGGCTGCCGCCTTCTGCCTGTTTAAAGAAAAATGGTTCTGCCCCGAGCCTGAACGCCTGTATAAATAAGGTAATAAGTATAGAGAGCTTATAGCATGCATTATAAACACCCACTTCTGCTTCGCGGTGGGCTACACTGCCTGGCAACCACCAGCGCAGCATAAGCCTGTCGAAGGTTTCGTTGATCATACCGCCCATACCTGCCACAACAAGCGGCAGTGAATAAAGCATCATTTCTTTCCATAGCCTGCTGCTGAAATTGAAGCTGACCTGTTTTATTTCGCCGGTTAACAATACAAGCGTAAATACACTCTGTATCAGGTTGGCTAACAGCACGTAGACGACAGGGTTTGTCTGCGGGCTGTAGAGTATGTTTAAAAAGCTGTTGGCATCTGTATTTACATGTTTGGGGCACCAGGCTACATAAAACCATGTAACAGCAATGTTGATAAGAATGCCTGCAATCTTTATAAATGCATATTTTCTTGGGCGTTGCTCCTGCCGTAGTTTGGCAAAGGGTATGGTGCTTATCGCATCTGCTGCTATGATGAGTATGCTTAGCTGAATGATAGCGGGGAAACCCTGCAGCCCGATAGCCGCTCCAAAACCATCCTGGAATATAAACAGTAGGATTGTAAGCAGTACTGTAGAAAACAGCAGGGATAAAAAAGAAGTACTGTAAATGCTGCTTTTGTTCTCTTCCTTTGATGCATACCTGAAATAGGCAGTTTCAAAACCGTATGTGAAAATGATATTGAGAATAGGAATCGCAGAATAAATTAAGCCGATCTTACCATAATCTTCTTTATGTGCCAGGTTGTATGTAAGCAGCGGCGTAAGCAGGTAATTGATGAACCTCGCCGCAATAGAACTAACCCCATACCAGATCGTTTGCCCCGCTAATTTTTTAATGCTGCTCAATCGTGCTAAATTTCGTACAAATGTAATGGTAGTTTTTATGTTGTTGATTGTACAACAATGTGAAAGTGTATGACCGGAGATAATTTTATGGTGCACCTGTACATAATCACGTATACGGAAAATTTAAGTGGTACACATTTGTTATGTTATTATCTTTCTTTTGTAAAAAAACTGCTTATGAATAAGAAACTCCTGCTTGCCTTTACAGGCTTTTTTTGTACGCTGTTGTTGCATGCACAGGTAAGAGATGGCAGAACGACCATTGACACAACCGTTCGTTCTGCCGTAATTTTTGATTCAGACCTTAGCCAGGACGAAGCCGAAGATGCAATTGAAGGGTACTTCGACAGCCTTCACATTGAAAAAGAAAAAGGTAAAGGTTTCATCATCAAAAAATCACTTGGCTATATGTTGTTTAAAAGAGCCAAAGTGGAGCTTGCAGGCGATGCCTTTGATTATTATTTTGTAGTGGAGGAAAAGAAACAAAAAGGAAAAGATGCATCGGTTGTTTACATGGCTGCAGCTAAAAGCGGCACAAATTTCTTTTCGTATGATGATAAAGCATGGAGCGAACTAAAAGACTTTGCAGCCTTCCTGCAGAGCAATTATTTTGAGCAGCATAAACTGTACGTGCAACTGGCCGGCACAAATAAAGACCTGGAAAAAAAGAAGAAAAAACTGGAAGAACTGCTGAAAGAAAAATCTGCGCTGGAAAGCGGGATCAGCACAGACTCTGCACAAATCGTAAACTTTAATGAATCGTTGATGAAACTTAAAGCAAAAAAACAATGACAAATACTATCGCAACCGGGTGCTAAAAGTCACCCGGTTTTAGTTTGCGCCTGTTTTGCTTTACCGAAGACTGCTGTTTTTTTCTTTCGAGTATTTTTTCTTTCACTGCTTTGGGAACTTTGGTGGCAATCCGCACTTTCTTTTTTACAAGTGCCTGTTGTACCAGTGCATGCATTTTTCTGATCACCTGTTCTTTATTGCCCTGTTGCGTTCTTTCTGTTTGTGATTTTACGAGCAGGAAACCATCTGACGTTATGCGGGTGGCCAGTTTTTCGAGTACCAGTTGTTTTTGCGCTGCTGATACAAGTGTGGAATTCATCACATGCCAGCGGCCCTCTACCATTGTTTCAACTTTGTTTACGTTTTGCCCGCCCTTACCGCCGCTACGTGCCGTTTGAAAGATTATTTCGCCTGTGATGTTCATACAACGAATTACACAATTTTTTACGAATTATAAACAATCAGCTTAAAATAAGGCGGAATGAAAGCCAATTCGTGGTTTTGCCGTTAATTCGTGGTTATGAGAGCCGTTATACAAAGGGTTACAGAAGCATCTGTTACGGTTGATGGGCAGGTTACCGGCGCCATTGGCACAGGCCTGCTTGTATTGCTGGGTATTGAAGATGCTGATAGCAATGAAGATATTGAATGGTTAAGCAACAAGATCGTTAGCCTGCGCATTTTTAACGATGCGGCGGGTATTATGAATATCAGCCTGAAAGAATATGGTGGAGATATACTGCTGGTGAGCCAGTTTACCTTGCACGCAGCTACCAAAAAAGGCAACCGGCCATCTTACATCAAAGCCAGCAAACCCGCTGTTGCTGTGCCTTTGTATGAGCAAATGATTGAACAACTGACAACGGATCTTGGGAAGAAAATTTACACCGGCATTTTTGGTGCAGACATGAAAGTAAAGTTATTGAACGACGGCCCGGTGACGATTCTTATTGATACAAAGCTGAAAGAGTAAAGGAACCCCGAAGAAAGGTGAAAAATAAAATGAATAATAAACTTAAAAGGTCTTTATGACTATTCAACAGGCACAGGCACAGGTAGACGAATGGATAAAAACCGTTGGCGTTCGTTATTTCAATGAATTAACCAATCTTGGCATATTAATGGAAGAAGTGGGAGAGTTATCAAGATTGATGGTGCGTACTTATGGCGAGCAATCGTTTAAAGAAAGTGATAAAGGCAAAGAAATAGCAGATGAAATGGCCGATGTTCTTTGGGTGCTTATTTGCCTGGCCAACCAAACGGGTGTTGACCTTACGAGTGCATTGCAGCGCAACTTTGAGAAAAAAAATATACGGGATGCGGAGCGCCACAGGAACAACGAAAAACTGGATGGAGATAAAAATTACCATAAGCTCTAAGTATTGCCAACGCGTAAGCTATGCAGTATCGTTGTTGCCCACGGCGCTACAGTACAAGTGAGTGACACAACAGGCGATGCCACGAAGTACCAGTGCCGGTCTCCAAAAAAATAAACAGTTAATATGCGTGTATCAGTAAAAGACATCTGGAAAATTCTAAAGCAGACATTCAAAGATTTTGGGGATCTGAAGATAACCCGCATGAGCGCCGCACTGGCATACTATACCGTTTTTTCTATTGCACCTATGCTCATTGTTATTATTACACTGTGCGATATTTTTTTGGGCCGCGATGCCATAGAAGGTAACCTGTATGCACAAATACAATCTTTTGTTGGCCAGCAGGCCGCCCTGCAAATACAGGAGCTGATAAAAAATGCCACCGTATCAAACGATATTACCTGGGCATCACTCATTGGTATTATTGCGCTCATTTTTGCGGCAACAGGTGTGTTTGCTGAAATACAGGATTCCATCAACCTTATATGGCGGCTAAAAGCCAAGCCACGCAAAGGTTGGATGAAAATGCTCATCAACAGGCTACTGAGTTTTTCTATGGTGGTAACACTTGGTTTTATCCTGCTTGTATCGCTTGTGATAAATGCATTGCTTAGTTTACTGGTAGAGCGGCTGGTAAATCTTTTTCCGGGAGCAGAAGTATACATCGTGTATGGCGTAAACATACTGCTGCAGTTTATTACCATCAGTTTTTTATTTGGAATAATCTTTAAAGTGTTGCCCGATGCTAAGATCCACTGGCGCACGGTAAGGGCGGGTTCCTTTACCACAGCGCTGCTGTTTATGATTGGTAAGTTTGCCATTGGCCTGTACCTCGGCAAAAGCAATGTCAGCAGCTCGTATGGCGCAGCGGGTTCTCTTGTCATCATTTTGCTGTGGGTATATTACTCTGCCATTATCCTTTATTTTGGTGCGGCCTTTACAAGGGTATATGCGCAGTATACCGGCGCGCATATTTACCCCAATACTTATGCAGTGTTTGTGCAGCAGATAGAGGTAGAAAGCAAAGGATCGCTCGATGATCAGCAGACAGCAGTAAAGACTTCTGTAAAAGCGCATGAGATAACCATCGACAAAGAAGTACCAAAAGAATAATTTGTTTGCCGGCTCTGGTAACATTGTGGGGCTTCCGTTGTGTCACTCACTTGTACTGCAACGCCGTGTGCAGCAACGATGCCTTTTCCTTTACCAGGCTACAATTTAAAGCCGGGTAAACAACTACCGTCATATTATTTCGCAGACTGGTCAACATTCTCGATCAGTTGTTTCATCATATCTTCCTGCTTTGCGTATTTGTTATCGGTTTTCATAAACTTCAGCTTTTTGTCAAAACCTTTGTCCATCATTTCATAACCTCTTTGCGCCTGCGCAGTATCATAAAAGTTTTGTGCCCATTCTTTATCATGCTTGTACAGGAAGTCTAACTGCACACCGTTAGATGCTACCACCAGCGGCGAGTCGAACCAGTTGTAAGAAATAAAGGGCCGCTCAAACTGCTGTCCGTCCGCGAACAATAATTTCCAGAAATGAAGGTGGTTCAACACGCGGTCTTTTATTTGTGCATCGCTCTCGGCTGCCGAGGGTTGTATACGCCATTTATTGTTTTCAATACTATAAGGATCGTCTTTTATATCATTGTACTTGTCCCTGTCAAGATCCAGGTAAAACTGGCAGTAAGCCTTATTCAGCAGCAGGTCGTAATAATTATCTGCAGACGAATGCCTGTTAACGATTTTATTGAGCGAGAACTGGTCAATGTCAAAGATCAGCCTTGTACCGGTTATGCTGTCTACCCGCACGGTTATATCAAGCGCATCACCCGATGCATCATCCAGCAGCAGATGCTGGCTGGTTTTATCGTAGTGCCAGTTGCCATGCATGTATTGCTTCAGCATCACCATATCAAAAGTGCTGTCGCTGCGCAGGATGAGTTTATTGCCCAGCAGAAAACGCTTCAATGCAATCTCGTCATTGTCTACAGCAAGTTTTATATTACCGATCAGGTCATACATGGCAGGCATTTCCAGGCGGGTAAAATCCCAGCGGCCAACCAATAATTCAGACTTATCTTTTTTACAGGAAGCCAATGCAGATATAAGCAGTAAGACGCAGCAAAGTTTTTTCATGTTTGGCGAGGGTTTAGGTGCAAAATAAAGAAAAGTCTTTTCCGGTGCTTCAAGCCAGTTTTTCAGACCATTCCAGCCCGCCCGGAAGTTCAGCGCTTGTAAACTCTATATGAATGACCCTTCGTCTTTTGTTGTTAACTGTTCTGCCGGAACTGTAAAGCAGGAGTGGTTTCATTAGCATTACTCCACCTTTTGGCACCCTGCACGTTACCTCGCATAGCAGCGATTTCATAATCGGTAAAAATACGCGCTGTTACAGCAAAGCCATTGTCAGATAACTCCGTTTTATAAGAATTGGGCAGGTGCATGCGAGAACATTAAAAAACGCGCCGCAAAGCGGCGCGTCATCAAACAATATTATTTATTGCCACCCGGTTGTGGAGGGCGCTTTGGTTGAAAATTAGGTTTGGGCCTGTTCTCATTTCTTCTTTCACCACCCTGCTGCTGGCCACCCCCCTGCTGTGGCCGTTGCTGTTGCGGCCTGTTTTGCTGCGGTCTTTCGGGCCTGTTGCTTTCAGGTCTGCCCTGCTGGGGCCGGTTTGGTTGTTGCGGCCTGTTTTGCTGCGGCCTGTCAGGCCTGTTATCAGGACGTCCGTCGCGCTGCTCACGACGCTCTTTCTCATTCCGGCGTTTGCTGGTTTTTTCCAGGCTGCGTAAACTTACCTGCCCCACCACATCTACAAATGCATGCTCCACTTCTGCGGCAATTTTGTTGGCACTCAGATCAACCGGTTTAAGATCATCAACAGCCTCTCCGCGGTGGTTGGCCCTCAAAATATCTTTTACCCTGTGTATGGTAAGCGGGTATTGCATACTGCTGCCCGGCAGCGTATACCACATCAGGTTTTTGAAAATATCTTTTTTGATGAGAGCTGCGGTACCCTTGGTGGTTTGCAGTGTTTCTGCGTTATTGGGAAAATGTTGCAGCGCGTCGAGGTAAGTATCAAGTTCATAATTCAAACAACACTTCAGCCTGCCGCACTGGCCGCTCAGCTTGGTTTGATTGATGGATAAATTCTGGTAGCGGGCGGCCGTAGTGGTTACACTTTTAAAATCGTTGAGCCATGTACTGCAGCATAGCTCCCTGCCGCAACTGCCAATACCGCCAACCTTTGCAGCCTCCTGTCTTATACCAATCTGGCGCATCTCTACCTTTACTTTAAATTCTGATGCGTAGATCTTGATAAGCTCACGAAAATCTACGCGGTCTTCAGCAGTATAAAAGAAAGTGGCTTTTTTTCCATCGCTTTGTATCTCTACCTCTATCAGCTTCATCTGCAGGTTTAGCTGAATGGCAATGGAACGGCTCCTGGCCAATGCTGCTTTTTCCCTGGCTTTATTCTGCAGGTGCAGCTCAATATCTTTGTCTGAGCTGCGGCGCAATACTTTTTTAAGATCAGGGTTCATTTCATCCACACCTTTCTTTTTCATCTGTAAACGAACCAGCTCGCCGCTAAGGCTTACTTCGCCTACATCAAAACCGCTTACACCCTCTACCGTTATATATTCTCCTTTCTCAAAAAACTGCAATGTATTATTCCTGAAAAAATCTTTACGGCTGCCGTTATTAAAACTTACTTCGATTATTTTACAGGAACTTTCAGGATCACTGAATGGCAGGTTCATCAGCCAGTCGTGCACGTTTAGCCTGTTACAGCCACCGGTACTGCACCCGCCATTGCTTTTGCAACCGTTAGGTTTGCCCGTTCCGCAACTTCCACAACCCATATCTGTTAATTTACGTGGTTAGATGTATTGTTTAAGAAGGCGGAAGAAGACTATTGTGTGACAAGCTGCAGGAATACTATTGAGCTTTCGTTGTGTCACTCACTTGTACGCTTGGTTCTTTACGCAGCTGCGGGGCGCAGTATGCCATCAGTACTATGGCTGCAACCTTTAGACTCCATTTTTTTAGCGGTGTAAATGTTGCGCTATGCGGAGTTTGACAGACCATATCATTACTATTGCTGCTGCATTACCTGCCCCTGCAGGGCTTTCCTATTGTTCAATAACGATTCAACGGTACAAGAGTGCGACGCAACAGGCGATGCCATTTATTCAAATGCCGGGCACATAAAAAAACTCAACATTATCAACGGGCATAAGCCATTTCTGCACCAGCACAAAAATCTTTCTTCCTCAATCGGTCAAAAATAGGGCTTTATCCTGAATGATGTGGTACATTTTGATTGTTAAGGCATGGAAGAGCATTTTGGCGTTTGCATTGCGCTCTATGTAGTATGTGGCTTTGTCCAGCTCTTCAATAATGACCTGTTGCTGGCTTACCGAGGTTATTTTATTCAGTCGTTGTGCAAAGTCTTTTTCTTTATCTGAAATGGCCAGCCTCTCGCCCATTACGCGCAGGCGTATGCTTTGTTCCAGCAGATGATTGAAATAAAGGATCAGTTGCTTTTGCTTCTCGCGGCCCAGTTTACTAATGTCATCAACCCATTTCACCTGGTCTGGCAACATACCCCTGATGACAAATTTCAGCCAGTCGCTGAGCAGGCTTATCCAGTCTTCTTCCGAATGTTGGAGTAACTGCAGCGCTTCCCGGTAATTGCCTTCTGCAATGGCGGCGGTTTGGGCTGCAACTGCAGGTGTGGCGTTGGCTCTCTCAATAAGTGCCTTTTCTATCTCGCTGTTTTCCGGCAACGGAATTTTTACCAACTGGCAGCGCGACAGAATAGTAGGCAATATCTGCTCTTCATTTTCTGCTACGAGGATAAAAAGTGTACTGGCGGGCGGTTCTTCAATAAGCTTTAAAAGTTTGTTGCCTTCTTTACCAAGGTATTCCGGCATCCAGAGCACGAGAACTTTGTATTCGCTTTCAAAACTTTTCAGGTTTAGCTTATGGATGATGTCGTTACATTCTTCGGCTGTTATATTTCCCTGCTTGTTTTCTGCACCTATAAACTGCAGCCAGTCAAATGCATTGCCATAAGCGTATTGCGCAATAAACTCACGCCACTCGGTTATATAATCGGTGCTTTTGGGTTTGTCGCCGCTTTTGCGCGGAATTACAGGATAGGCGTAATGAATATCAGGATGTATATACCTGGTAGCTTTACTGTACGCCTCATGTCTTTCCATAAAGGCGTCTGCTTCAGCAGGTGTTGCAGGTACATTTGGCGCAACCGGCTCTTCTTCTCCAAACAAGGAAGGGCCTGCGTTTTGGGCGGGTTGCGCATGCGGGTTAAGGCTTACATACTGGGCAAATGCCAGTGCAAGCGGTAATGCACCCGAACCTTCTTTGCCAAGGAAAAGCAGCGCATGGCTAAGCCTGTTGTGCTGCACCATTTCGCATAGCTGCTGCTTGGTTGCCTGTTGCCCTATCACATCTCTGAAAAGCATAGTTGCGAAGATAGGTTTTGCACCTCTTTTGGTTTGGCATCAAATAAAAAAGGTTGATAAGTTTTTATCAACCTTCTTTTAAAATATAAGCGGTTTCTAATTCAGGTATTTCAGCAACTCCGGGCTATCGGGCGTAACCTTACTGTCGAAATGAGCCAGGAGGTTACCATTCTCATCGATGATAAACTTGTTGAAGTTCCAGGAAATGGTCGCATCAAGCACGCCATTCTCACTCTTGTTACATAAGTATTTGTATACAGGCGTTGTGTTGCTGCCCTTCACATCAACCCTTGTGGTTAATGGGAAAGTAACGCCGTAATTCTTTTTGCAAAAAGCAGAGATCTCCGTATCGTCTTTGTATTCCTGCCCGCCAAAATTATCTGAAGGAAAACCGATGATCACCAGTTTATCTTTATGTGCTTCATATAATTTTTCCAGCCCTTCGTACTGCGGCGTAAATCCGCATTTTGAGGCTGTATTTACAATCAGGATTTTCTTGCCTTTGTATTTAGAAAAATCAATGGTGCTGCCATCGAGTGCCTTAATGGAGAATTCGTAAATAGTTTTGGCAGCAATACTTTCTGTTGCGGCATTGCGTGCTGTATCCACTGTTGCCGAAGTGCATGCAACAAACACAAGCGTTGCGATTAGTAATTTCATTCCTTTCATTTTTATGGTGTTGTTTAACAGTATAAAAGTAAAAAGGTTTAGCCTAAAGATTGTGTAAAGTTTTTTACAGGCTTTATAAGCCCGATTCGTAGCAGCCTATGTCAGGATCATTGCCGCGCTCTTTGCCGTCGAGGTCTATTGTGGTGCCCGTCTGCATTCCTGCATTTATGCAGGGAGAGAATTCCTGCAAATGAAAATCGAACCTGTTATTAAAAGCATCAATGGCCAGAAAAGCCGGGTCTTCGTTTTGTATGCTGCTGGTAAAAGTTGCATTGGCCGGCTGATTGCCTTTGTATAACACATTTTCAAATGTAGTCTCAAATGTGCTGTTACCTTTCTGCACTGTACTGATCTCGTCTGTAACAAATCCTTCCCCGCCATAAAAAATGCAGTTGGTAAACAATGCCTGCAATGGAAATATTTGGTCATTGTCATCATAATCAGTTAACGCAAGTACCGGAAGCTGGTGCGACAAAAAGCTGTTGCTGTAAGATGCCACCGTACAATGGTCAAAATTATACCTGCCGCCTGCAGCAATTTGTATATTCTGGCCACAATTACTCAACAGGCAGTTAACTGCCCGCAGGCTGCTGAAAGCCGCAAATATGCCGGTGCCTGACGCATTATCGACAATGCATTGCTCCATTACAAGTTTTGGGTTATCGTTCAATGCAGGATTTTTTAACACCAGCGCATTGGTTGCGTTTAGCAGTGATACGAAGGCGAGTTCATTATTGATGCTGCTGTTATTAAAGGTAATGCCCTGCCAGCTTCCCGGTAAATCCCTGTAATATTCATCCAGCCTGTCATTGCGAAAAATAATCTGAGTACTGTCGTATTTTTCGCCCACGGCGGTAAGTGTGCCATCTACCATAATACCAGCGCCGGCATGGCAATAGATGCGGCTACCTTTTTCGATGGTTAGCGTGGCTGCAGGGGAAACGGTTAGTATGCCTTTCAGCACAACCGGCAACGTGTTTTTCCAGGTAGTGTCCTTTGTTACAACAGCATTGTTTAAGAATACTGCATTTTGCCCGTAAGCATCCAGTTGCACAAAGGTTTCTTTGCCATTGTATTCAATTTTGATGCTGTCCTGTATAATGAACGGGTTCGTGCTGTTATTTGGATCAATTGTTATTGCAACAAACACATAAATACTGTCGTTGGGTGCTATTTCTATGTCCGTAAAAGCGTTGCCTGCTGTACCATCAACATTCATATGAAAGAAAGAAGCGCTGCCACCAGCCAGTACAATATTGCTGATGCGTAACTTTTGATCATTGGCATTAAAGATCTTAAAAGACTGCGTTACCGAGCCAACCGAAGTAAAAACCGTATCAAAATGTACAGTGTCTGCAGATGTAAATACAAAAGCGTTGGGACTATCTGTAAAACCTGTTTTTTTACAGGCAGCTAATGACAGCAGTAACAACACCGTTATGCTAAAGACAACATTCCTCGCTTTCATTCTTTCAAATGTAATATGAAAATGCATACATGGTCATTACACGTTTGTCAATTTATCTTTTTGATTTCATCCCGGGTATCCGGGCCAGCATTATGCAGTTGTCAAATGGTAAATGCCACAGTGGCAATATACAGTGTGGTTCCGGGTACAGACAATACCTGTTCACCACATGCCTCAAGCGTTGCGCCGGTTGTAATAATATCGTCTACCAGTAAGATATTTTTGCCTTCTATGGCTGCCGGGTTGGTTACGGCAAAAACATTTTGCATAGATTGCCACCTGCTTACCCGGTCTTTGTGTGTTTGCGTTTCAGTAAAAATTTTTCTTTCCACTGCACCTGTTAATACCGGTCTTTGCCACGCACTGCTTAAACCGGCTGCTATTATTGCAGCCTGGTTGTAACCGCGCTTCTTTTCTTTTCGCGGGTTTAGCGGCAACGGCACAATCGCATCTACGTTATCAAAACGGTCTGTTGCTGCCATCATCCTGCCCAGTTGTCTTCCCAGGTAAAAACCAATCTCTTTATTCCCGTGGTATTTAAGCCCTGCTATAAGGTCTCTTAACAAACTATCTTTGGTAAAGTAATATGCACCTCCTGCAGCTTCCACCTGCAGCCGGCCGTAAAATTTTTGCTCAACAAGGTTGTGCTTATCTGCAATAAAGTTTGTTACAGGCAGTTGCAAATAACATTTTGCACATAAGATGGAATCATTATTTATAATGTCTGTTCCGCAACCTTCACATACGTGCGGAAAAAACAGGTGCATAAAGCTGTGGAACGTTTGAGTAAGGGTGGCAGGCATTTCAAAAAAAGGTTTGTTTAAATATAAAATATTTACACGTTAAAACAAATAACGGTATACTTCATCTACACGTGTAAGCGCAATTACTTCTATCTTAAACTGGTTTTTATCAAAACCTTTCTTATTAAATTTTGAGACAATGATTTTTTCAAAACCCAATTTCTGCGCCTCTGCAATACGTTGCTCTATCCTGTTTACAGCGCGTATCTCTCCGTTCAATCCTATTTCACCTGCAAAACAAATGTGCGCCGGCAACGGAATGTCTTCATAAGATGAAAGCAATGCACAGATTACTGCAAGATCAATCGATGGGTCTTCTACCTTAAGGCCACCGGCAATATTTACAAACACATCTTTTACGCCAAACTGAAAACCGCCGCGCTTTTCCAGCACCGCCAGCAGCAGTTGTAACCGCCGGAGATCAAAACCAGAAACCGTTCTCTGTGGTGTGCCGTATACACTCTGTGTTACCAATGCCTGCACTTCAATCAACAGCGGGCGCATTCCTTCCATGCTTGCAGCAATGGCGCTGCCGCTCAGTTGTTCTTCTTTCTGGTTAATCAGAATTTCCGATGGGTTTAGTACCGGGCGCATACCGTCGCCGGTCATTTCGTATATACCTAATTCTGCCGTGCTGCCAAAACGGTTTTTAAGTGTGCGTAAAATTCTATACGCATAGTGGCGGTCACCTTCAAATTGCAAAACAGTATCTACCATATGCTCCAGCAGCTTCGGCCCGGCAATGGTGCCGTCTTTGGTAATATGACCGATCAAAAAAACCGGCGTATCAGTCTCTTTGGCAAAACGCTGGAAAGCGGCTGCACATTCTCTTATCTGTGTAATGCTGCCTGCTGAAGAATCTACAATATCAGATTGTAAAGTTTGAATAGAATCCACAATCACAAAATCGGGTTTTAGTTTTTTTATTTCCTGGAAGATGATGTGTGTGGATGTTTCAGTAAGCAGGTAAAAATTTTCATTGCTTATTTTAAGCCTGTCTGCACGCATTTTTATCTGTTGCTCACTCTCCTCCCCGCTTATGTATAGTGTTACAACATCCTGTAGTTCGAGTGCATCCTGTAAAAGCAATGTGCTTTTGCCAATGCCCGGCTCTCCTGCTACCAATACAATACTACCGGGCACAATGCCCCCACCGAGTACGCGGTTTAACTCACTGTCTTTTGCTGTTATTCGTCTCTCTGCTTTGGTACTTACTTCATTCAACGCTACAACAGCAGCGGTTCTTTTATCTGCATGATAAGATTTCCAGGTTTCAGTTGTTTTCCTGGCACCTTTATCTACAACTTCCTCAATAAATGTGTTCCATTCATTACAGGCCGGGCATTTGCCCAGCCACTTGGTACTTTCATAACCGCAATTGCCGCAAAAGAACGCCGTTTTTATTTTGCTCATTACGTAAAGATAATTGTGATGCAATGATACATGGTATAAATGCTGAAGAAGTACAACAACCCATGATGTGTATTGATTTTTTTATACACGGCACCTGTATACGCAGTATCGTTGCTGATGTTTTGCTGCAGTACAAGAGTGCGACGCAACGGAAGCTTCATAGCAGCACAACCGCCGGGCTCATAAACCAAAAAATGCATAGAAAGATGTTAGGTAACCAGCATCGGTAGTAATGGCATCGCCTGTTGTGTCACTCACTTGTGCGTTTGGTTTTTTATGGCGGCAGTGGCGTTCCGGTCCATCGGGTTTGTTGCAGCCAACAATCTAAACAGTTGCAAACCTTGTGTGCTGCCGGTAAAGTTTTGATTTAAAAACAAGAACCAAACAAACCATATTGAACCTGTGAAAAGATAGTTTTAATGCGTTAATTTATATAAAGCAAAAGGTCGGCAAGAATGCCGACCCTTTACTTACTAACCCATTAAATTCTGCCACTAAATTACAATTTTGAGGTTCATTTCAAAATTATTTTTTCTCGTTGTTGAAAACTTTAAGGATTGGCGGTGCTGGCTTTAATAAATCCTTGCAGGCTTTACATTACGCAAAAAATACATACCATTTATCATATATATAAAATTGATTAATAAAAGCTTGACTACGTTTTGTGACAATTTATTGAGACAAAAACTGAAAAAAACATGATAATATCCTGGCAATTTTTGAAAAATGTATAAAAACAAGGCTCATTTTCTGATTGTTAAGAAAAATATAATGGTAATTTTAGGCTTTAAGCATTGTAACTGCGCTGTTTAACAGAAATCAAAACTAATTGCACATGAGAAAACTGCTATTGAGCTTTTGGGGGCTCTTGTTTCTGGTTATTTCCCACGCCCAGACCACAGTGAGTGGAAAAATTACAGACGGGAAAGACGGATCTCCCATTGTAGGAGCAACCGTAAAGTCAAAAGGTGGCAAAGCCACGGTACTTTCCCAGGATGACGGTACATTTTCAATCAACGTTGAGGCAGGCATCAAATCGCTCATTATTTCTTTTATAGGCTATGCCGAAAAAGAAATTCCTGCAAGTGGTTCTAACCTGTTGGTAACCATGACACAATCTGACCAATCCCTGAGTGAGGTGGTGGTAGTGGGTTATGGTACAAAGATCAAAAAAGATCTTACCGGCAATATTGCCAAGGTTAAAGGAGCGGATGTGCAGAACATGCCGGTACCTAACCTTAACCAGGCTTTGCAGGGGCGTGCCGCAGGTGTATTTGTAGAAGCAAACAACGGGAAAGTAGGCGAAGGCGTAAAAATAAGGATCCGTGGTTCGGGATCAATCTCCGCTTCAAACTCGCCTTTATATGTAATAGATGGCGTACCTATCAGCAACGGATCTTATTCGGGCAGCCCGCTGGCTGATATCAACTTTAATGATATTGAATCTTTCGACATTCTGAAAGATGCCTCTGCCGCCGCTATTTACGGCTCAAGAGCGGCTAATGGTGTAGTACTGATTACCACTAAAAAAGGCAAATCGGGCAAAACATCTTTCCAGGTAAATACGCAATACGGCTCTAACAAACCAACACACCTGCGTGGTTTTCTTAATGCGAAAGAATACGTGGACCTTTTAAGAGAAGCCGCGATAAACAGTGATAATATTGAAGGTGTAGATCCGCTCGACCCGGATCAATACGAAAACTCCTGGCTGGAATTTGCGGAAGGCAGGTTAGACCGCTATTCAGGCTGGTCTGACTGGAGATCGCTTGAAACAAATACCAACTGGGAAAAGCTGGCTTTCAACGACAATGCACGTACGTCTGCACTGGATGTTTCTGCATCAGGTGGTAATGACAAGACAAAATTTTATATCAGCGCTGCCTATAACAACCAGGATGGTATTCTGATCGGTAATAATTTCAGGAGAATTTCTACAAGGATCAACCTTGAGCAAAAAGTGAGTGACAAATTCCAGGTTGGTTTAAACCTGAGCCTTTCGCAAACAGTTGCCGGACGTGTACCAAACGATAATGAGTTTGCCACACCCATGCAGATTGTAGCGCTTTCACCTGTTACACCGCTGCGGGATCTTGATGGCAATGTATATAACTCACCAACCACTACATATTCAAACCCATATGTAGATTATACAGATGGCCATTATAAGTCTACTACCTACAGGAACATAGGTAATATCTTTGGCCAGTACAGCATTTTACCTTCGTTGTTTTTCAGGTCTGAGTTTGGTGTAGATATACAAAACCAGAATGATGACCAGTTCTACGGTTTCAACACAACCTATGGTAATGGCACCAACGGTTATGGTGAATCTGACTGGTACCAGGCGTTGAACTACAATACCAACAACTATTTCAATTTCAATAAAACGTTTGGCACTGTACACAACCTTGACGTCGTTGTAGGTATGGCCTACCAGGAATATAAAACCGAATCAGCAAACGTTTACGGAGAACAGTTTCCGGTAGAAGATTTACAAAAACTGGCAAGTGCGGGGTTAATCAAAGGTGGCACGTCAAGGTCGAATCAAACCGCTATACTTTCCTATTTTGCCAGACTTAATTACAAGTTTAACAACAAGTATTTACTGACTGCAAGTAACCGTATTGACGGATCGTCAGTTTTTGGTTCTGATAAGCGATATGGATTCTTTCCTGCTTTTTCTTTAGGATGGATAATAACAGAAGAAAAATTTTTAGAAACCTCCAAAGTTTTAAGTTTTTTGAAATTGAGAGGAAGTTTTGGGCTGTCAGGGAATGACGATGGCTTTGGTAGCTTTTCTTCACTTGGATTGTGGAGTGGTTCTTCTTATGGAGGCACATCAGGTCTTGCACCAATACAACTCGCTAATAAAGATCTGCGTTGGGAAAAATCTAACCAGGTGGATATTGGTTTAGATTTCGGCTTTTTCAACAATCGCTTAAATGGTGAAATCGACTATTACAACCGTAAAACACAGGATCTGATCTATAATGTGCCGGTTCCGGCAAACTCAGGCTTTACCAGCCAGACCGTAAACATCGGCTCAATGGAAAACAAAGGTGTTGAGATCGTTTTAAACGGTGATATTATCTCTTCCAAGTCGTTTAAATGGACCAGCAGCTTCAATATTTCTTTCAATAAAAACAAAGTGCTGCAGTTGGATGGTGAACAAAAACTAATACCCGGTAATGATGGCCGTTACCTGAATTCACTGATCGTTGGCGAATCAATAGGTGTATTTTATGGACCGAAGTTCGCAGGAGTTGACCCGGAAAATGGTGACGCGCTGTACTACCTCGAAGATGGCAAGGCAACAACAAATGATTATGATGCAGCGGGCAACTTCGTGGTGGGTAACCCGAACCCGACAACCATTGCCGGGTTCAACAACTCTTTTTCTTATAAAGGCATCGAACTTTCCGTCTTGTTCCAGGGTGTTTTTGGCAACCAGGTGCTGAATGGTGCAGGTGGCTTTATGAGCGCCAGCTTCGACTGGTTTGATAACCAGACAAGAGAGCAGCTGGACAGATGGCAGAAGCCCGGCGATATTACCAACGTACCACAATTAAGGCTTGGTTACGGTAATGGTATCAGTGCTTCAAGCCGTTACGTATATGATGCAGACTATATAAGGCTGAAGAACATTACACTCGCTTACAGGCTACCTTCAAGCATTGCCACCAGGCTCAGATTGCAGTCAGCCCGATTGTATGTAACAGGCGTAAACCTCTTAACCTTTACAGATTATCCCGGCTGGGATCCTGAAGTGAATACTGATTACAGGGCGGGTAATATCAACCAGGGCTCAGACTTTTATGCTGCACCACAGATCAAAAACATTTCAATTGGCCTGAACATCGGGTTCTGATTTGACTACTTTAAAACTGAAGCAATGAAAAAAATATTTTTTATAATTACTGTTACAGGGCTGATGCTTTCGGGATGTTCTAAAAATCTTGATATAAAGCCAACCCAGGAAATAGCGGAGGGAGAAGTTTTTACCAATGATGCCAATATAAAGGCCGCTTTAAACGGGGCATATGATGCGCTGAGCAGCAGTTCGCTACTCGGCGGCGATATGCAATTGTATTCAGAACTGCTGGGCTCTGATGATGAGATAAGATGGGCGGGAACATTTAATGAGCCCCGTGAGATATGGAACAAAGCTATCCTAACAAACAATGGGTATGTAAGTGCCACCTGGAACGCGGCTTACCGCGCAACCAATATTTGCAATAACATCATCAATGCTATTGACAAAGTGAACGAAGAAGACAGGGACAGGGTAAAAGGAGAAGCCTTGTTTATTCGCGGCGTTATCTATTTTGAGCTTGTTAAGTTATATGGTAAGCCTTACAGCGCCGGTAATACAACTGCTAATTTGGGTGTGCAGATTGTAACCACCCCTACGGTGGGCAATATATCTGAATCCAATTATGTGCCGCGGAGTACCGTACAGGAAACCTATGACCTGGTTGTGGCAGATCTTACTACAGCCAAGTCTTTGTTACCCGAAGAAAATGGTGTGTATGCCACCACCTATGCTGCCTCAGCATATCTTTCCAGGGTTTACCTGCAGATGGAAGATTACGCAAAAGCCAGGGATGAAGCGGATGCTGTAATTGCGGGCGGATATTATGCACTGAACAACTCTTACGCATCCTGCTTCAATAATGAAAGCAATACTGATGAAGATATTTTTGCCATGCAGGTAACAGCACAGGATGGCGCAAATGATATGCACCTGTTCTGGTCTATTCCTGATTTTGGCGGCAGGGATGGCGATGTGGACGTGGAAGAAAAACACCTGGACCTGTACGAGGCCGACGATGAAAGGCTGGCGTTATTCTACCTGGATGACCAGGATATTTACCGTAGCGGTAAATGGCAGATCCAATACAGGAACCTGCCTGTAATAAGACTGGCAGAAATGTATTTAACAAGGGCAGAATGTAATTTCCGTTTGGGAACAGCTGTTGGTGATTCTCCGGAAAATGACATTGATGTAATCAGGAGCCGGGCTGGCTTAGGCTCACTGGATGAGCTTTCCCTTGATGACATTATACTTGAACGACATCTTGAACTGGCTCATGAAGGTCAGCGCGTACACGATATCAAAAGATTAAAAGGCTCTGCAGACGGATTTGCATACGATGCCAATGAAATGGTATTCCCGATCCCGATAAGCCAGATCAATGCTGTAGGAGCAACCATTTTGCAACAAAACGATGGTTACTAAATATTGTAACACCTTCGAAAGTTAAATAAAAAAATGCCCGTTTTCAACGGGCATTTTTTTATTTAAAAAAGCAGTAAATCATTACTGCTGATCAGATGGTCAGTTCAATCCTGTTTCCTTCAGGATCAGCAACAACGCTTTCATAATAGCCATCTCCCGTAAACCTTGGTTCGCCCAATATTTTTACTCCTGCATTTCTCATAACCGCGGTTAACCTGTTTACTTCTTCGGCAGTGCCAAACGAAATGGCAAAATGTGCGAGACCTGTATACACGTGATTCAAATCATTATGGGTAAAAATAACGCCGGACATTTCCATTAGCTCCAGCCGTACCCCTTCACCAAAGGTGAGAAAGTAAGAAGAGAATTGTTTTACAGGATTATGATAACGTGTATTTGCCGTAGCATTGAACCACTTTACATAAAAGGTTTTCATGGCCTCAAGGTCTTTACACCAGATTGCGAGATGCTCAATATGCATGTTATACCAAAAATTTTACGATCAATATCGAAAAGGTAAGCTCAATTACCCAAATTGGTATAATCTTTTTGCCCGTGAAATACTTCCACAACGCAAAATCTGCATAAAACAGGTTGATCTCTGTAAACGGAAATAAAAACAATAACAGCCAGAAGCTCCTGATGTTTCCTGTGCCGGTTATCATCATATAGGGAAACAATATGAGCAGGGCGCAACATAAAATAAGGAACGGGGAAAATCTTTTTATAATAGAAATTTTTCCTGGTTCTGCGGGGTCCTCATCGCTTACTGCATACAGGCGGTAATCATCGTCTGTGGATAAGGGGGTTCTTTTTAACGGATTTGCTTTCTTTGCCATGATCTTTCACTCCTCTGTATATGTGTGTAAACGTGTGCAGAACATAGATAGTTTTAAGAGCACAAGGTTTAACAAGGAAATGCGTAAAAGCTGTATAAAGCGTTTACATAAAGTTAAAACGCATCTCCCGGCTTTGCAATAGCCTGTTCAGGCTGTGGCATTTTTTCAAGAATCAACGCGGCCTGCGCCACCGCGTGCCGGCATACAGGCTTCGTGCTGTTTACCTGTGTTATACAGTTGCAGTGTGCGACGCAACAGTTGCCCAATAGTAGCAATGCAGCTTAGTACACAATAAAAAACCTTCTTATTGCTAAGAAGGTTTATGAATCATGTGCGTTGATATTTTGTTGTTTGAAATACCTGCTGCATCGTGGTATTACTCACATTACACCCGTTCATCTGCCATATCCGGGATAGCTTCTACTTTATAAGCACCGGCATCGAGCTTGGCTTTTGTTTCAGTAAATGCTTTCAGCGTTTCTTCAATATCTGCATCGGTATGTGCTGCAGTGGGAATAAGGCGATAAATGATATGACCTTTTGGTATTACGGGATACACAACGATGGAACAAAATACATGGTAATTTTCGCGGAGGTCATGCACCATGGCTGTAGCTTCTTCTACGCCACCTTTCATGTAAACAGGGGTTACTGGAGAATCGGTCTTACCAATATCGAAACCCCTTTCTTTTAAACCACCCTGCAGTTTGGTAGCATTCTGCCACAGTTTTTCCTTCAGCCCGGGCATGGTGCGCAACATTTCCAGGCGTTTGAGATTGCCAACCACAATCGGCATAGGCAAGCTCTTGGCGAAGATCTGCGAACGTACATTGTAGCGTATATAATCAATGATCACCCTTGGGCCGGCGATAAATGCACCGATCGATGCCATTGATTTTGCAAACGTGGAAAAGTAAAGATCAATCTCATCCTGGCAGCCCTGCTCTTCCCCGGCGCCGGCGCCTGTTTTACCCAATGTGCCAAAGCCGTGTGCATCGTCTACCAGCAAACGAAACTCGTATTTCGCTTTTAACGCTGCTATTTCTTTCAGTTTACCCTGGTCGCCCGCCATACCAAATACACCTTCGGTAATAACGAGTATACCACCGCGCCCCTGCTCTTCAATTAGTTTTGTGGCACGCTGTAACTGCTTTTCGCAGTCGGCAATATCATTGTGCTTGTACACATAACGGTGCCCCGGGTGTAAACGCAAACCATCAATGATGCATGCATGGCTCTCGGCATCGTACACGATTACGTCGTGTCTTCCGCAAAGTGCATCAATGGCGCTCATGATGCCCTGGTAACCGAAGTTGAGCAGAATGGCATCTTCTTTATGTTCAAACGCGGCCAGTTCTTTCTCGAGCTGTTCGTGGTTATTACTGTTGCCACTCATCATGCGTGCACCCATAGGCAGTGCCAGGCCGTATTGCGAAGCAGCTTCGGCATCTACTTTCCGGATCTCCGGGTGATTGGCGAGACCGAGGTAATTATTAAGACTCCACACAATCATTTCCTGGCCGCGAAACTGCATGCGGCTGCCGATTTCGCCTTCCAGTTTTGGAAAAGCGTAGTAACCATGTGCCCTTTCGCGGTGCTCGCCAATGGGCCCGTAATTCTTCACTAGACGTTCGAAAATGTCTGCCATATGTACTTAAAATTTAGATAATGATGAACTTAGCTGTGGTACTTTTACTCATCGCCTGTTGTGTCACTCACTTGTACTTTCTGTCCGTTAATCAGCAAGTGTACAACCTTACAAGGGTTAGTAAAATTTGCGCAAAAATAAGAAAATGGTAATAATGGAAAATTGTAAAGATTTACAGTATGCTGCAGATGTTGTTTATACGGCGTTGTTGTTGCCGGTCTCCCGGCCGTAAGCCGCCTTGTTGGCGCCCGCCTGCTTACCTTCAGCGAGCATCATTTTGTTGTTGCAATGAATTACAGTATGGGTTTACGGCCATAGGCTTACAAAGCTTAAGACCGGCAAGGGGCGGTTTGAAAATATGCCGGCGCGCCTTTGCACATGCTGAATAATGTTACAGGCGTACAAGAGTGCGACGCAACAAAAGCTTCATGCTTTTACTACAGCCGGGCTCCCAAAAAAACGATTATAAACTTACACCGCGTTTCCATAAAATAAAATCATCCTGCCCGTTGCGAACTGCCGCAACAGTTGTTTCGCCACCGGCAACTTTTAAAACGTAATCGAGCATACGGTCTGCTGCCTGCTCGATGGTTTCTTCACCGTCAATGATTGTCCCCGTGTTCAGGTCAATAATATCATTCATACGGTTGTACAATTCTGTATTGCTCGAAACCTTGATTACGGGTGCCACGGGATTGCCGGTTGGCGTACCGAGACCGGTGGTAAACAATACAATGTTTGCACCGCTGCCCACCTCTGCCGTGGTAGACTCTACATCGTTGCCGGGCGTACACAACAGGTTAAGACCGGGCCTGGTAACTTTTTCAGGATAATCCAACACATCTGTTACGGGAGATGAACCGCCTTTTTTTGCGGCGCCGGCAGATTTTATGGCGTCGGTAATCAATCCATCGCGAATGTTGCCGGGCGAAGGGTTCATATCAAATCCGCTGCCCGCTTCCACGGCTCGTTTGTTATAGCTTGTCATCAACTCAATAAATCTTTTGGCAACATTTTCGTCTACGCACCTGTCGCTCAACTCCTGCTCTACGCCGCACAGTTCGGGAAACTCAGACAGTATAACGGTGCCGCCCAATGCCACCAGCATGTCTGAAACATAACCCAGCGTTGGGTTTGCTGAGATACCGCTAAAACCATCAGAACCGCCGCACTCGAGGCCAATGGTAAGCTTATTGATCGGCTGCGGCGTGCGTACGCAGTTATTTGCTTCAATCAGCCCTTCAAATGTTTTACGTATGGCTTCTTCCATAACGTCTTTTTCCAGGCCGATCTTTTGTTGTTCTATCAAATACAGGGGTTTTGAAAACGACACATCCCGTTTTTTGATCTGCTCCGTTAAAATTGAAAACTGTGAATGCTGGCAGCCC
Organism: Panacibacter microcysteis; assembly: GCF_015831355.1. Classification (NCBI taxonomy): domain Bacteria; kingdom Pseudomonadati; phylum Bacteroidota; class Chitinophagia; order Chitinophagales; family Chitinophagaceae; genus Panacibacter; species Panacibacter microcysteis. The sequence continues at coordinate 215,382 of NZ_JADWYR010000003.1, read as the reverse complement.
AGGCTTAGCACGGTGGCACCGGCAACGTTTGGGTGTGTAATATAACCGGCCAGCAGACCACAGAGTGCTTCTGCATCCTGTCTTGTACCGCCGCAGCCACCATCATGCAATAAAAACTTTATGCCATCCACATTTTTAAAAAGTCTTTCATAAGTTGCCGTGGCAGCAATTGTATCAAGCTTTACATCGGCAACATTTTTACCTGCTTTAAAAGATGCAATGATCTCTTCAGCAAAGTTGTTATACCTGTTTTTTCTGCCATAGCCAAGTTTCTCCACCAGCGAATCTCGCAGCACCTCCACGTTCCGGTTCTCGCAGAAGACAAGCGGCACTATAACCCAGTAGTTGGCAGTGCCTACACTGCCATCTGCACGCTGGTAGCCCATAAATGTTTTGTCTTTCCATTTTGATACGTCGGGCTGGTGCCAGGCCAGGTTTCTTTTATCAAGTGAAAATGCTTCAGAAGCATGTTGCAGGTTTTCAGTGGAAATGCGCGCAGCCTTTGGAATATGTTTTTTTACTTTGCCAACCAGTACACCATACATATACACACTTTCGCCCACCTGCATTTCATTGACCGTAAACTTATGTTTAGCCGGAATGGTTTCTTCCAATACAAATTCTTCATTACCGTAAGTAAACTTTTCTCCTTTGTCTAGTTTTCTGAGTGCGACAATTACATTGTCTTTGGGGTGCACTTTTACAATTGCATGTTTCATTGCAAATGAAATTTAAAGTCTGTTCTGTATAAGTTGCCTGGCGCCATGCTGGTTAATAAGCGCACAATATTGTGTTACTGCTGCTGTAAAACCCGGCAGATCGTCCAGGTTTTGATGCCACAGCTTTTCATCGCTCAAAATACTTTTTACCGCAGCTTCGGGGCTGCTTTTTTGCCAGTGTATGTGCAGCAATGAAGCCTTATCATCATTGATTGCATATGTGCGGCCGTTTACCGTACCACTGTATTTCCCATCCTCTTGCTGAACGCTTTTCATAAAACAGCAATAAGCGGCAAAACCCAGCGCTATATGCCGGGGTGCTGTACCAAACTTCGAATAATACTGTTGCAGTACCGGCAGGTTACGCATCAGCATTTTACTGCTGTATTGTAATGTAATGCTCAGCCACTGGTGCTCAATAAAAGGGTTGGCGAAGCGGTCGAGCACCTGCATTCCAAACACGTTTGCTTCTTCGGCTGTAATGGCTGATCCCGTTACAGCAGGTGCTATCTCCTGCAACATCACCGTTTCCACATATTTCCTGAAAGCCTTATCGGCCATTGCTTCTTTCACTGTTGCAAAACCTGCCAGCACTGCCAGCCCGCAGGATAATGTATGCGTACCATTCAGTAATCTGAGTTTAAGCTCCCTGAATTTGTAGATATCCGGCGCTACTACCACACCAGTATCTGTTTGAGCAAAAGACAGCCTTTCTATTACTTTTCCGTCAGATGATTCTATTGCCCATAAACTATATACTTCACTCATAATAGCAAGATCATCTGTATAGCCTGTATCTTCTGTCGATGCTTTACCCGGCACAATTCTGTCCACCAAAGAATTACAAAAACTGTTGGCATTTTGCAGCCATTGTATAAACGCTTCACCGAGCCTGTTATGACTGGCCAGTTGCAGCAGAATATCGCGCAGCTTTTTGGCATTATCTGTAAGCAGTTCCGTTGGTATAATGATCATACCTGCATCGCTGCTGCCATCAAAACATTGGTAACGTTCGTACAACCATCTCAACAATTTACCCGGGTAAGAGCCTGGCACACCTTCCATGATGTGCTCAGGTATAAACGTTATACCCACTTCTGTAGTATTGGAAATAATCAGCTGCATTGCTTTATTGGCTGCGCATGCCAGAATACTGTCCCACTCTTCACTGGCAGCCAATACACGGCTGACAGCGGCATTAATGATCGTCTGCTCAACCGTGTTACCATCTTTAACGCCCCTTATAATATGGGTGTATAAATTATCCTGCTGCGCAAATGCATCCGTACTGCCTTGCGTTGTTGATTTAACCACCACAACACGCCCGTTGAAAACGCCCTGCCTGTTGGCTTTATCAATATAATAATCGCATAAACCACGCAATAAAACGCCGGTTCCAAATTGCAATACTTTTTCGGGCAGCAAAAAAAGCGCTGCTTCCGGCTTTTCTATCGCGTTGTTTTGTATGTCTGCTATGGTTGCTTTTGACAGTTGCATATATGTATGTTACCAGCGTTTGTTTTTTATGGCATCGCCTGTTGCCACGCTCGGTTCAGGGTTCCGTTGTTATGGCGACTGAAGCGATCTGTGTAACCCATGCCGCATACATCAATGTAGTATGTTTAAGCATGGTTGATGAACAGCAATTGCCCTTATTAATTATTCATCGTTCCCAATTATTATTCAATCATTCTCTTGCCAGCTCATAGGTTTTCCCCTTTATCGTTTTAAAAGAGATCACAAAACCATATGTTGTTTCTTTCGATTGAATATTTGTTCCTTTCAACGTTACCGGTTCACCCGTTCTTACCACGCATTCATTACCCAGCCCGGAGGTAATCTTTGCAGCAGTTATGTGCCCGCTGGACCAGTCTATATTCACTTCAAAACCGCCACGCGCTTTTAACCCTTTGATGCTTCCGTTGGCCCATACAGCAGGAACTGCGGGCAACAAATGCAGCTCTTTGTTTTGCGATTGCAGCAACATTTCAGCCACGCCGGCTGTACCGGCAAAGTTTCCGTCTATCTGGAAAGGTGGATGAGCATCAAAGAGGTTTGGATAGGCGCCGCCGCCATTGCTCATGTTGTAACCAGATTCCCGCGTAAGATGAAAGAGTTTGCGGTATAACTGATACGCATGGTCACCATCAAGCAAACGTGCCCAAAAGTTTATCTTCCAGGCAAGACTCCAGCCGGTGCCATCATCCCCGCGAAGCTCCAGCGTTTTGGTGGCGGCTGCGGCAAGATCGGGCGTGCCAATGGGCGAAATCTGGTTAGAAGGGTGCAGGCCATATAAATGAGAAACATGACGGTGGTGTGGCTCCACATCTTCATAATCTTTATACCACTCCTGCAGGTTTCCTTTGTGGCCAATCTTAAAAGGATACAACTTATTTTTTGCAGCAATAATGGTATCTATAAAAGCATTGTCTGTTTGTAAAATATTACCTGCTTCAATCAGGTTTCCAAACAGGTCCCTGATAATACTCATATCCATTGTAGTACCTACTGATATGTCAGACCTTTTATCACCATCATAATAATATTCGTTCTCCGGCGAAACACCCGGGGCCGTGACAAGGTAGCCGCTGCTGCTGTCCGGGATTAACCAGTCAAGACAAAACTGTGCAGCGCCTTTTATAAGCGGGTATGCGGTATCGCGTAAGAAACGTTTATTGCCGGTAAACAGGTAGTGCTCCCACAAATCCCTTGTAAGCCAGTTGGCACCCATGGCCCAGTTGGCCCATTTCGGATCGCCTTTGCCTTTATCTCCTACCGGGTTGGAAAGTGCCCATATATCGGAGTTATGGTGTACCACCCATCCGTTCATACCATAGAACTCTTTGGCCGTGGCAGCACCGGTAACCGATAGATGTTCTATGAGGTCAAACATGGGCTGGTGCAGCTCAGGAAGATTGGTTACCTCAGAAGGCCAGTAGTTCATCTGTACATTAATGTTGGTGGTATAGTTGGCACTCCAAGGAGGCCTCATCTCTTTGTTCCAGATACCCTGCAGGTTTGCCGGAACATCGCGTGTGCGGGAAGAAGCAATAAGCAGGTAACGGCCGTATTGAAAATACAATACTTCAAGCGCATTGTCGGTTGCGCCTTTGGTATAAGCTTCCAGCCTTTTATCTGTTGGCTCATTACCGGAAATATCACTGTTGTTCAACGTAAGTGAAACACGGTTAAAGAAGCGCTGGTAATCCTTTACATGCTCAGCCTTCAGTATTTCATAAGTCCTGTTCATTGCCTTGTTCAAATCAGCCGATGCAAGGGCTATTTCGTTTTTACCATCTTTGTCGGGGCATTTATCAAAACCATTAAAGCTTGTGGCGGCGCTTACAAGGAGCGTTACTTCGGTAGCATCTTTGATATGCAGGCCTGCCGAATCTGAATAAACCGACCCATCTTTATGTAACGCTTTCACCATCACGCTAAAGCGCATACCATCACAACCTGTCGGATCTTCATAAATAATAGGTTCTTTGTTATCATTGTAGTAACTGGGATCTGCGTGGGCAGGCGCTTTGCCTTTCAATATGATCTTATCTTTTGCCAGCGTCTCGCTGTAATGCACCTGGCTGCTTGTCCTGATGTTTGCCGTTATTTTCCTGGCAGCACCGGCTGACAATTTTATCACCATCACCTGTGCCGGCGCAGACACAAAAATTTCTCTTTTATATTGCACGCCGTCAATATCAAACGTTGTAGTGCTTACTGCGTTACTGATGTCTAATGTGCGCTTATAATTTGCAGGTTGTTTTCCGCCGAATGGCTGCTCTATACTCAGATCTGCCATTGGCAGGTAACTTTCAGAATAAAGACCCTGCATTTTTTTAACAAGGCTTACCGCTTTATCATATTCCTTATTAAACAAAGCCTGCCGTACCAGTGGTAGATAGCTTTTTGATTCCGGGTTTACATTGGGTGTTACCGGGCCACCGGTCCATAGAGTAGCTTCATTCAGTTGTAATAATTCCTTTTCCACGCCACCATAAACCATCGCGCCAATTCTGCCGTTGCCAACCGGTAATGCCTCTGTCCATACAGTGGCAGGTTTATCATACCAAAGCTGCAGGTGCGCCTGTGCAAAAGTTCCCGTACTGCAGCAAAAAAATAATATGGCAATAAATGCTTTATTCATGGCATTGTTGTTTGTTTTACAACCGGCAGGTTTACACAGCTGGTCTTTGTCGCACATAAAAAACCAAAACACCTGCTGTAATGCGCAGGTTATATGTTGTCTTATTTGCCTGCTGTTTTAGAGCAAAGCGGGAAACCGAAGCAGTCTTAGTCTAGAAGGATCATGCTAAATTCTATTATTCTGTTTAGATTACCGTTGCAAATGTTATCTATTACTAATACAATTCTACCATTGCTTTTATCACAGCATTGCCGGGTTGCAGCCACGAACTGAACTGTTCTTTCACTTCGCCAAAAGCTGCGCGGTGCGTAATAAAAGCTTCGGGTTTTACCAGTTGCTGTTGTATACATTGTATTACGTGGTCAAAGTCCTCACGGGTTGCGTTGCGGCTGCTCATTAAAGTGGCTTCGCGCTTGTGAAATTCGGGGTGAGAAAACCCAATGTCGCCTTTTTGCAATCCCACCAATACGTACCGGCCACCATGTGCTATATAACTAAAACCACCATTGATCGCTTTCAGGTTGCCCGTAGCATCTATCACTACGGAAGGCATGTTATTATGCGTAATTTCTTTTAAACGGCCGTTAATATCCTGTGCAGATACATTAACAATATGCGGTATACCCAACTGCTCATCACAAAACCGCAGGCGTTGGGCATTTACATCTGCCGCAATAACTGTGGCACCGGCAATTTTTGCAAATGCCATTGTAGCCAGTCCTATTGGGCCGGCACCAATAACCAATACATGTTCACCGGGCTGCACATTTGCTCTCCTGATTGCATGGGCGCCAATAGCCAGGGGCTCTGCCAGCGCCAGTTGATCGAGTGAGAGGCCCTGCCCGGTTACAATTGCGGTTGCAGGCACAGCAAAATATTCCCGCATACCACCATCGGTATGTACACCGGCTACCTGCATGCTTACACAACAGTTTGGTTTACCGCTGTTGCATGCGATACAATTACCACAATTGAAATACGGAATAATAGTAACCTCGTCGCCGGCCCTGTATATAGCGGCTGTATGTACCACTTCTGCTGCAAGTTCGTGCCCCAGTATGCGGGGATAAGAGAAGTAAGGCTGCGTGCCTTCAAACGCATGGAGGTCTGTACCGCAAATACCAATACGCCTGATCTTTAGTAAAACCTGCCCGTCCTCTAATATGGGCATATCAGTTTCCCTGTATTCGAAAAAGCCGGGCTTGGTACACACTAAAGCTGTCATATAGTACATTGATTACTGGTGAGATTGAATGGGAAATTGCCGGGTGTATGCACACAAACTGTTGTAGTGATACACCAATATTAATATGATAATGAACTTAACTGCATTGCTACTATCGGCACCTGTTGTGTCACTCACTTGTACTGCAACAAGCGCTTCAGCAAGGTGCAACACGTTCTGTTTATATTACCCTGTACAAAGCGGCCAGGCAAACAGCAACTTAAAACGCTTTCTCAACATCTTCAGCATTGTTGTTACGCTTAGCTCTTCGCTTTGCTGCATAAAGAACCAAACGTACAAGAGTGCGACGCAACGAAGCTTCATAGCAGTGCTGCAGCCGGGTCCATCATTTTTCTACGCATTGGCAAGTGCCCTGTCTAAATGGGTGTAACCACCATCTACATGTATTAACTGCCCGGTTGTATGGCTTGAGCGCTGCGACAACAGGAATACAGTTGTATTGGCAATTTCTTCTGCGGTGGTCATACGGTTTTCCAGTGGAATTTTAGAAACGATCTCCTGTAGTTTCTCATCGGGGTTTGGCAGTGTTTTTATCCAGCTTTCGTAAAGCGGCGTCCAGCATTCGGCTACAACAATGGCATTTACACGAATGCCGTACTTGAGCAACTCTACCGCCCACTCCCTGGTAAGCGCATTGCGTGCGCCGTTTGCCGCAGCATACGCAGAGGTGCCGCCCTGGCCTGTTTCAGCCGTTTTGGAAGTGATGTTTACAATGGCTCCTTTGCTCCTGATAAGCTCGGGCAATGCATGATGCGCCATCAGGTAATAATGCACCACATTTTTATGCAGCGATGCCATAAATCTTTCATACGTACCATGCTCCAGGTTTACGCCATCATTTACACCGGCATTGTTTACAAGACCATCAATTTTACCAAACTTTTTTACTACAGCATCTACCGCCTGCTTACAGGCAAGAGGCTCGGTTAACTCGGCCACAAACTCGTAAGCGTTACCACCTGCTGCCTTTACGGCCTCAACGGTTTGCATGTTGTCATTTTCATTTCTGCCGATGATTACAGGAATGGCTCCTTCTGCAGCAAGAACTTTTACAATACCCTCACCTATACCTTTTGCACCACCTGTAACAATGATGACTTTATCTTTTAATTGCAGATCCATAGACGTTGTACTTATAAGTTGTAAAAAGTTGTTGCGTTATTGCCAAAAAAATCATCCTGCTCAGCGGCGGAAAAAGCGGAAAAATAACGGGTTACTATGCTGAGCATCCTGCCATAATCGGCTGCTACCAGGCAAACCGGCCAGTCTGAACCAAACATGATGCGTTTTGTGCCAAATGTTTCTGTCACCACATCAAGATATGGTACAAAATCTTCGTACTCCCACTGCTGCCAGTTTGCTTCTGTAACCATGCCGGACAGCTTGCAATAAACATGCTCGCAGTGTTTGAATTGTTGTATATCTTTTTTCCAGTCGTCTATTTTCCTGTCTTTGATGTATGGCTTGGCTATATGGTCTATTACAAAAAGCTGCCCGGGAAATTCTTTTACCAGCTCATACGCATAAGACAACTGGTCGGGGAAAATGAGTATATCGTAAGTGTATCGGTACTTTTGCAGCTTGCTGATGCCGTTCCTGAAAGCAGGTTTCAACATCAAAGCCCTGTCTGTCTCGCCCTGCAAAATATGCCGAAAGCCTTTCATTTTCGGATGTTGCCGGTAATATTGCAACTGCTCTTCCACAGCGGCTGACTGCAGGTCTGCCCAGCCTACAACACCTTTTATAAAATCGTGTGCAGCGGCATTGGCCAGTTGAAAATCATTTTCGGCCAGCGACTGGTCTACCTGCACCAGCACACAACCATCTATATGATGTTGCTCAAGAACAGGCAGCAGGCTGGCAGGCATAAAATCCTGCCGGATCGTTTGCATATCATCATTGATCCACGCATGGCGTTCCTTATTATACAACCAAAAGTGCTGGTGTGCATCAATACGCGCCATATGCAACTACGTTTTGTTTTGCAGTACCAAGGCCATCGATGCCCAGTTCAACAACATCTCCTGCCTTTAAATATACCTGGGGGTTCATACCAAGCCCCACGCCGGCAGGTGTTCCGGTAGAGATAATATCTCCGGGTAGTAAGGTCATAAACTGGCTTGTATAGGCAATGATGTGTGGTATCCTGAAAATGAGATTGGCAGTTGTACCATCCTGCATTTTTTTTCCGTTCACAGATAACCAAAGCCGTAGATTGTCTATATCATCCACTTCATCTTTTGTTACCATGTAAGGCCCAAGCGGCGCGAAGGTATCACAGCCTTTGCCTTTGTCCCATGTGCCGCCACGCTCTAGCTGGAATGCTCTCTCGCTTACATCATTGTGTAGTACGTAGCCGGCCACATAGTCCATTGCTGCTGATTCTGACACATAACTGGCTTTTTTGCCGATCACAACAGCCAGTTCTACCTCCCAATCGGTTTTCTCAGAATCTTTCGGTATAACAATATTATCATTTGGTCCAACCAGCGCCGTAGTAGATTTCATGAATATAACTGGCTCTGCCGGCGGTGTGGCACCTGTCTCTTTTGCATGGTCGGCATAATTGAGGCCTATGCAAATAATCTTGGAAGGTCTTGCAACAGGGCTGCCAAGCCTGGTGCCCGCAGGTATTTCGGGCAATGCAGGCTGGTGTTCATCTAAAAATTGCTGCAAACGTGCCAGGCCATCGGTTTCAAAAAAGTGTTCGTTATAATCTTCTCCAAAAGCTGATGTATCGTATAACTTATCACCAACAGCTATGCCTGTTTGTTCATTATTGAATGCTCCAAAACGTATCAGTTTCATGACTAACTATTTTTTGCTGCTATAAAAATGCTTCTTTTCTTAACCATCCGCTAAGTATTCAACCTTATAAATCCACCGTCAATCGGGTAATCTGTACCGGTTATAAAAGACGCTTCATCACTACAGAGGAAAAGAATGATCGCTGCTATCTCATGGGGCTTACCCATCCGGCCAATAGGTTGGGTCTGCGATAATTTTTCAAACATTTCCTGTTCCCGGCCGGGATAGTTTTTGGCCAGGAAGCCATCTACAAACGGCGTATGCACACGACCCGGCGAAACAGAGTTGCAGCGGATATTATCTTTTACATAATCTTTTGCTACAGATAATGTCATAGCACTTACGGCACCCTTGCTCATTGAATAGGCAAAACGATCCTGCAGCCCTACAAATGCAGCTACAGAACACATATTTAGTATAACGCCACCGCCTTGCTGTTTCATAACGGGAACAACCGCGTGCAGACAGTTGTAAACACCTTTTACATTCACCTTGTAAATGCGGTCAAAGTCCTCCTCCGCCGTATTGTCTGCACGGCCTATGTGCGATACTCCGGCACTATTTACCAGGATATGCACCCTGCCGATTGATTGCATCAGTGCTATTACCTGCTGCTGGCTGGTTACATCACAGGCATGCGCCATTGCCTGCCCGCCTTCAACGGTTATCTGCAGCGCACATTGGTCAGCAGCTTCCTGACTGATGTCTACTACATGAACGATAGCCCCCTGCCTGCCAAATAACTGGCATACAGCCCGGCCAATTCCACTACCACCGCCCGTTACTACTGCATGCTTATCTTTTAAACTAAACATTATTTTTTATTTTTATGAGCCAGGGCAATTGAATTACTATCAGGCTTCTGTTGCGTCGCACTCTTGTGCAACAGAACATTATTCAACTGCTCCGGACGTAACAGCGTATTTTATACCAGGCAGGTCTCCCTGCAATCGGACAATAATATTTATCCGTACTCTTTTAAATCAAATATCTTATCCATCAGCAGCCACTTCTCTCCCTCTTTCGCCACAGGCAGGGCCTGTTGGTATTTCCACATTAAAGTTTCCCATTCCTGCACTTTTGCATTGTCTGCATCGGCAGCCGCTTTAGATGCAAAAGAAAAGTTGTCGGTAGTTTCCATTATCATAAAAAGCCGGTTGCCTACGCGGTAGATTTCCATTCCCGTAATTCCCGCATCTGTAATACTGGCAACAATGTCGGGCCATACGGCGCGGTGATAATTTTCATATTCACTGATCAGTTGCGCGTCATCTTTAAGATCTAATGCAAGACAGAGTTTTTTCATACTGTTAATTCCTGTTGTTTAACCTTATGACCTTTTAAGCCAAAGAATAAGATATATGCAAAGCATAACAATGGCACAATGTATGCCCACTGTATGCTACCTGTTTTATCAGATATGTAACCCATAATAAGCGGTGCAACGCCACCACCAATAATAGCCATTACAAGAAAGGATGATGCAATTTTCGTTTCTTCGCCAAGGTCTTTAATGCCCAGCGCAAATATGGTTGGGAACATGATAGACATAAAGAAGGGTACCGCCATTACTGCATATACGGCTATTTCGCCTTTGGTGAGCAACGCTACCGTTAACAACAGAACACTAATGAATGCATAAATGCTCAGCAGTTTTGCCGGCTTTATATACTTCATGAAAAACGTGCCTGTAAAGCGGCCTACCATAAAACCAACCATTGCATAACCAAGCCATTGAGCAGCTAACTTTTCAGGTGTATCTGTAATGTATTTTGCATAGCGAACAAAAAAGCTGCCAACGCCCACCTGTGCACCCACGTAACAAAACTCCCCTATAACCGCCCACTTTACATGCGGGTATTTAAAAACATTCATCGAAAATGATGTATGACTTTCCACATCGCTGGTTTTTACTTCGGGTAGTTTGGAAAATACAAAGAGCAGGCAAATAAAAATAACCACGCAGCCCATAACCAGGTAGGGCATCTTAATGGTATCTGCCTCTGATTGAAGGTATGTCAACAAAGTGCCTGCAGCCTTCATACTGCTTAACTCAACATCAGAATATTCTTTACCGGAAAGTATAAACATGCCGCCGAGTATAGGTGCAAGAAACGCCCCTACCCCATTGAACGACTGGGCAAAATTCAACCGCTGCTCAGAGGTTTCTTTAGGACCAAGTATGGTGATGTATGGATTGGCGACTGTTTCAAGGAAAGTTGCGCCGCTGGCAGATACAAACAATGCGAAGAGAAAGAATGCATAACTGCGTACCGAAGCCGCGGGTATGAACAATAATGCGCCCGCAGCATACAGCGCCAGCCCCAATAATATACCTTTTTTGTAGCCGTATTTGTGCATGAACAAACCTGCAGGAATAGCTATGACAAAATAGCCAAGATAAACGGCAGAATCAATAAATGCTGACTGGGTATCACTTAACTGGCAGGCTTTTTTTAAATGCGGAATAAGTATGGGATTGAGGTTATGCAGGAAAGCCCATAAAAAAAACAAAGACGTTACAAGAATGAACGGAATGAGGTACTTGTTTTTTGGCATGTTGGTTTGTATTGATTGGTCGTTAGAGTTACTGCTTGCTCCATCTGCTTTCTTTTCAAAGAAAGAAATTTTACGGTAAGCATCGTGGTCTTATTTTATCGTTTTGTAAAGTTATTTTACCACGGAGGCTTTACTGCCATACAATATACTGATTATAGCATTCCGGCTGTTGTAAAACGTTGGTGGTGAAGTTAGTGGGGGTAGTGTTTACAACTGTACTGCCTGGCTGCTGATGCAGTAAGGCTGACCAAGGCAGAATCGGTCCGGAGCTGTTGAATATTGGTCTGCAGTACAAGTGTGCGACGCAAGGGACGATGCCATAAGTATTACAGCCGGGCACCAAATAAAAAAGCCGATCATCTCTGATCGGCTGTAAATGTGCCCCGGAACGGAGTTGAACCGTTACTTGCATTGCTGCAAACAGGATTTTAAGTCCTGCGTGTCTACCAATTCCACCACCGGGGCTACCTGAAAAAAAATCCCGCATAAAGCGGGATCTTTTGCTGAGCGGAAGACCGGGCTCGAACCGGCCACCCCGACCTTGGCAAGGTCGTGCTCTACCAAATGAGCTACTTCCGCATTTTTTTATAAGAACTTGTTTTTTGGGAGTGCAAAAATAGGACTCTGATGCAAACCACAAAATTTTATTGCCAATTTTTTATTTATACTTCGGTGTATACAACGTGTTATCAGGCACTTCTACTTCCGGTTTGCCTTTATAGCGGTGCTGGTATAAATTATAACAACCACCCAATAAAAAAGCCAACACCACAAAAACCTGCATGTAGAAAAGAAAGCGTGAAGATGTAACCCAGTTATATCCAAATTCCTTGTCTTTGTGGCTTTCAACTTCGTGCTGTAAATCTTGCTGTGACATATTGTAAAAATTGCTGTGCAAAAATAAGGCTGTGGGTCAAATAATTAAAAGTTCTTTTTAACAATTTCTGAAAAACGTGTTTTCTTTTCAATAAAGTAGCTCCATATAATAGAGCCGCGGTATACTCCACCCAGGCTTTTCATAGGCCTTTTATTTTTTGTCCTGTACTGCCCGCCCGTAATACACCAGCGCATTACCGAAAGATGCGCTTTAAACACTGCCACAAAAGATTCGCTAAAGCCGGATAACAGGCTCTTCCATGCAAATAATGCATCTAAAAAAATACGGAAAGGAAACTTCCACAACTTTTCTGTCCATGGCAGGTTTTTACCAAGCATAATGAGGTTATTGCGAAAGTTGAGGTACACTTTTCTTGTATTACCTTTTGGCAATGTGCCGCCACCAATATGGTACACCACCGATTGCGGCACACAACATATTTTATACCCCATCAGTTGTATGCGCCAGCACAGATCTATCTCTTCCATATGCGCAAAGAATGAACCATCGAAACCACCGGCTTCATGAAATACCGGCGCCCGAACAAACATCGCAGCACCACTTGCCCAAAATACTTCCGTAACATCATCATATTGTCCCCTATCGGCCTCACACACTTCAAACACGCGACCCCTGGAGAAAGGATAACCCAAATGATCGATCCACCCGCCTGATGCCCCGGCATATTCAAACAAGTGCTGCTCATGGTACGATAATATCTTGGGCTGGCAGGCGGCAACAGAACTGTCTGCTTCCATTACATCAATAACAGGTCCTATCCATCCCGGTGTTACTTCCACATCAGAGTTAAGCAACACATAATAATCTGCCTGCACTTGTTGCAATGCCTGGTTATAACCTTCGGCAAAACCAAAATTCTTATCAAGGGTAATCAACACAACTGCAGGAAAACGTTGCGCAAGTAATTCCCTGGAAAAATCCGTAGAGGCATTGTCGGCCACAATCACCGTCATGTTATCGTACACCGATGCAAGTACCGATGGTAGAAATCTTTCCAGGTAATTACTGCCATTGTAATTAAGAATAACGACCGCAACAGTGGGATTAGCCAATTAACTATTTTTTCCAAAAATAAGGCAGCCTTTTAATCCCGCAATTTTTTACCGCATTACAGTTCGTTAATGAATGGTACAGGCAGCAGTAACGCTATGCAGCTTTGGTTGTGTCACTCACTTGTACGTTCGGTTCTTTGTGGGGCTTTGGGCTTCGGTTACAGTTATACGCAGTCTTATATACCGCTTGTTATTATGGCAGCAGGCGTAATAGTTACCATTTATTCTATAATTGAAATATATTGCAACACATTTTTTGTTACTACACATCTTCTATCAAAAACACGCGCTATGTTTGGTGTAACGATTTTAGGAAATAACTCTGCACTGCCTGCATACGACAGGCATCCAACTGCGCAGATCGTTACATTAAACGACCAGCTTTTTTTAATCGATTGCGGCGAAGGCACGCAAATGCAGCTTACACGCTACAGGATCAGGCGCAGCAAGATCAGCCACATTTTTATTTCTCACCTGCATGGAGACCATTACTTCGGACTGCCCGGCCTGCTCACCAGCTTCAGCCTTATGAACCGCGAACAGGATCTGCACCTCCACGCACCTGCACCACTGCAGCAAATACTCGAACTGCAATTTGCCACGGCAGATACAAGGTTTTCTTACAAGTTACATTTTCACGCCCTTGGCGAACCGGGGACAATTATAGAAGATGAAAAATTTACAGTGGAAACGTTTAAAATGTTTCACCGCATAGATTGCTGGGGCTTTGTGATACGTGAGAAAAAGAAACCCAGGAAGATAGATGGTGAGCGTATTGCAGGAGCTGGTATACCTGCTGTATTTTATGAACGTTTAAAAGACGGTGAAGATTACATTACAAAATCCGGTGAACGAATTCTCAATGCATCTGTAACCATTCCCAACACGCCACCCAAAAGCTACGTTTTTTGCGGCGACACCATTTACAACGAGTCTGTCTGCAACCATATACAAAACGCAACATTGCTGTACCACGAGTCTACCTTTTTGAAAGACCAGGCAGAGCGTGCTGCCAGCCGTTTTCATACTACAACTATACAGGCGGCAAATATTGCAAGGCTTGCAAATGCCAATCGTTTGCTCATCGGGCATTTCAGCAGTAAGTACGAGGCATTGGAACCTTTTCTTACAGAAACAGCTGCCATCTTTCCAGACACACAACTGGCCATTGAAGGCGTTACTTATATCATCAGGTAAAATATGGCCGCTGCTTTACCTCAATGTAAGACAGGATTTTTCTTTTATCTTATTGCATCAGTACCCTGTAGAAGGGATCAAATGCCTTTCTCCAGTATTCTTCTTTGTGCTGGCCAAGCGGGAAAATAAGCGTGGTTATTTTAAAAGCTTTTGTGCTTTTTAATAACTCCTCATAATTCTCCAGGTCCGGGATCATATCGTCTCCCTCCTTTTTGCCGGCATAGAAAAAAACAGTATGCGGCTCGTTCCAGGTGGCTTGTTGCAGCGCTGTGTATAGTTGTGGTGCAATCCATAACGAGGGAGAAAAAACACCTGCCTTTCCAAACACTTCGGGGTATTTTATTATGGCATATAATGAGATAAGCCCACCCATACTGCTGCCGGCAATAAAAGTATGCGCCTTATCTTTTTGTGTTCTGAAACGACCGTCAATAAAAGGTTTCAGCGTTTGCACAATAAAATCGAGGTATTCGTTTCCTTCACCTTTTCCATATTTTTTATCATCGTAGGGGTTGTATTCAGTCATACGTTTATCACCGCCATTGTCTATGCCCACAACAATACAATCCTTATTGATTTTTTGTTGCAGTGTATCAAGGCATTCATCCACGCCCCACTCGCCGTTAAAAGCGGTGCGCTCATTAAAAAGATTTTGCCCGTCATGCATATACAATACGGGAAACGATTTACTTTTCTGCAGGTTATAATTTTTGGGCAGGTATATCCATATACGCCTCGTGCGGTTAAGCTGCGGCATATAATATGCAGTATCCAACACCTGCACCTGTGCCGAAGCAGTGTTTGGTTTTGGCTTATCCGGAAAATCATCTTTCCAGCCGGCCACAAAAAATGTAAGCGATGTATCTGCGGTTACAGTAACCGAATGATTTTCGATGTCTTCGCCTTTGGCACTACTTTCTACCTTATCCCATGTGCCACGCGTAAACTTAAAATTAATGGTACCCGGTGCCACATCTTTCAAAACATAAATTCTGCGGGTAGCACCAAACAGTTTCATTTTAGCAGCATCATCATGCGGGTTCCAGTTGTTGAAATCGCCGGCCACGTAAATATCATCCTGCTTTTTGGTGGCAACATCGTTTACAATAATGCGTACCGTAAACTGGGCGCTACTATGCACCGTACAAAAAAGTAAACCGGCTAAAAAGAGAAACTGCTTCATGGTGTGAAAATACAAAGTTTTAACACCGTCAACTACCGGCGCGTAAGGATTAACTTTTTTATGAACCCGGCAGCAGTATATGCATTAAGCTGCTGTTGCGTCGCACACTTGTACTGTATATGGTAATGCGGCTGCGCCGGTTCCATTACCGCAACAATCCTCCCACACCATTATTATTTGATCTGCGGTTTCATTTAATTTTATACAAGGCTTAGCCAACAAAAAGGCAAACGCCCGAAAACAACACACAACATGGCAGGTAACGTACAAATTACAGCATACATTAACCGTTGGGTTTCTTTAAATAATGAAGAGGCCGCAACTTTTGCTGCAGCTTTCAAAGAGGTCAAAATCAAAAAAAGACAGTTTATTGTACAACCAGATTTCATTGTACGAAACAGGAATTTTGTACTCAAAGGTGCTTTCAGGGCTTATGTTGTAGACGACAAAGGCCAGGATAGCACCATCGCCTTTGCCATTGAAGACTGGTGGATTACAGACTATAACAGCTATATTTTACAAAAGCCTGCCACCATGTTTGTTGTAGCACTTGAAGACAGCATTATTCTTGAATTGCCCTATGAAAAAGAACAGGCATTGAAGCAAACCAACCATAAATTTGAAACCTTCTTCAGGATAAGGGCAGAGCGAACAGCTGCCTTTATGCAGCAACGGATCATTTCCAATCTTACACAAAGCGCGGAGGAACGCTACGAAAATTTCATGCAGCAATACCCGCTTATTGTGCAGCGGGTACCGCAATATGCGCTGGCCTCTTACCTTGGTATGACGACAGAATTTTTGTCCAGAATAAGGAACAAACGTACTGCTAAAAAAAGTTGAACTACATCAACCATATTTCCTAAACTACATCATTTTTATCGCTGCGGGTTCGTGCCACTTTTGCTTTGTAAACAAACGATCACATTTAAACAAAGCAATATGACCACTACAGAAAAAAGGACATTTACCGTTCCTTCAAAAGCAGCAGTTTCTGAAAACAACCAGGCAATCTTTAATACACTTCAGAAAAGCCTTGGTTTTGTACCAAACCTTTATGCATATTTTGCAAAAAACGAGACCGCACTGGGCGACTACCTGGCTTTGCAAAACCGCAAAAGTTCATTACGGGCGAAAGAAAGGGAAGTAATCAACCTTGTAACAAGCCAAATAAATGGTTGCCGGTATTGCCAGTCTGCACATACTGTTATTGGCAAAATGACTGGTTTTACAGATGAACAAATTCTTGAGATAAGAAAAGGCTCTGCATCTTTTGACAGCAAGCTGGATGCGCTGGCAAAATTTACCGCTGCGGTGGTAGAAAACCGAGGCAGGGCCAGTGAGGAAAGCAAGGCAATGTTTTTTGAAGCGGGTTATACAGAAGCCCATATGATCGATGTTGTAATTGTAATTGGTGATAAAATCATCAGCAACTACCTGCATAATCTTACAGGCTTTGAAATTGATTTTCCGCTGGCTGATAATATCTGATCGTGTAAAACATGCTACATTATTTACCATGCAGGAAACACATCAAAAGACCCGCATCTGCGGGTCTTTTGATGAAATGTATTGTGCAAACAACAACTATCTTGTAGCGAGGAAAGCTTTTATCTTATTGTAAACACCATCACTCAATGGTACGAGCGGGAGACGCAGGTTGTTTTTCAACAAGCCCATTTCTGTCATAAATGCTTTTACACCGGCAGGATTGTTTTCTTCAAACATGAGGTTGTAAGCATCTACCAGTGTATCGTTGATGGTTTTTGCTTTGGCAAAATCGTTATCGAGGCAAAAACGCACCATGTCTGAAAACGCCCTGGGATAAGCGTTTGCTGCAACACTTATAACACCTTTCATGCCGCAGGCTATTTGTGGCAGCGCAAGTGCATCATCGCCACTTACAACAAGAAAATCTTTTGGTGCATGGCGCAGTATCTGTATACACTGGCCCATATCGCCACTGGCTTCTTTAATACCTGCAATATTGCTTACTTCTTTTGCAAGACGTATGGTGGTTTCTGCTGTAAGGTTGCGGCCTGTTCTGCCCGGTACATTGTATAACAGGATCGGTTTGGGCGATGCTTCTGCCAGCGCTTTGTAGTGCTGGTACAAACCTTCCTGCGATGGTTTACTGTAATAAGGAGAAGCACTGAGTATGGCAGTGGCATTTTCCAGCGGGTAATTCTGCAGGTCTTTCAGCAGGTCTTTTGTATTGTTGCCACCAATGCCTACTACAACGGGCACGCGGCCATTTACTTTTTCAAACGTAAATTTTACAACATCTGTTTTCTCAAACTTATCAAGTGTAGGTGTTTCGCCGGTGGTGCCAAGTGTAACCACGTATTCTGCGCCGCCGCTTATGACGTGCTCAATAATATTGGCCAGTGCAGCAAAATCTATAAAACCCTGCGCTGAGAATGGCGTAACCAATGCTACGCCTGTACCTTGTAACTGACTGAGAAAAGATGACATTTTTAAATTTGATATTGTGAGCCGTCAAGTTAATGAAAAGATCATTTAAGCATGCAGTAAATTTATACCTGCGGGCTGGTTGACAACAACTGCGCTGCTGCACCCGGAACTGTTGCCTGCGGTGATGCAGTACAAGTGTGCGACGCAACAGGTGCTACATTGAAATACCGATGCCGGGTTCATAACCTTACTCCGCCGCATCTGTAACGGGCAACTCATCCCAAAAGCCCATTTTGCCAAACTTCTCTATGCGGTAATCCATACGGCTTTCTGCGGGCATATCTTTTACTTCGCTAAGTGCTTTGCTGATGTAACCCTTTAGTATTTGTGCAGCTTCTGCATAATCCCAATGTGCGCCGCCAACCGGTTCGGGCACGATATCGTCTACCAGGCCAAAACTGTGCATGTCTTTTGCGGTAAGGCGCAACTGCTCTGCCGCTATTTCTTTTTTGTCCCAGCTACGCCAGAGAATGGAGCTGCAGCTCTCCGGGGAAATAACGGTGTACCAGGTATTTTCCATCATCAGCACCTTATCTCCCACACCAATGCCCAATGCACCACCGCTGGCACCTTCGCCAATGATGACACATATAATAGGCACTTTGAGGCGCACCATTTCGTAAATGTTACGGGCAATAGCCTCGCCCTGGCCACGCTCTTCGGCCTCGAGACCGGGATAAGCGCCGGGTGTATCTATTAAAGTGATGACAGGTTTGTTGAACTTTTCGGCAAGCTTCATTAACCGGAGTGCTTTGCGGTAACCTTCGGGATTGGCCATACCGAAATTGCGAAGCTGCCTTGTTTTGGTGTTGATCCCTTTTTGCTGGCCGATGATCATGACGGTTTGCCCATCGAGCTCTGCAAAGCCGCCCACCATTGCTTTATCGTCTTTTACATTGCGGTCGCCATGTAACTCAACGAAATTGGTGGTCATTTTCTCTATATACTTGAGTGTGTATGGGCGGTCCGGGTGGCGGCTGAGCTGTACGCGCTGCCATGGTGTAAGGCGCTCGGTAATTTCTTTGCGTTTATCTACTATAGAATCTTCCAGTTGCTGAATGATTCCTTTATAATCTATTTTGGAATTTTTTTCAGCAAGTTTTTTGTTTTCCTCAATATGTTCATACAGCTCCTTGATGGGCTGTTCAAAATCCAGGAATTGTCTATTGGGGTATTGCGGCATAATGCGAATATATAGATTGATAGGCGGTAAAATTACAGTGAGAAATTTTTTGCGGAAAAGTTTTGTTTGAAAAATATGTTTCCCCTTATCTTTGCCGTCCCGAAAACAAAGGGAACTACAAGGATCGGTAGTTCAGTTGGTTAGAATGCCGCCCTGTCACGGCGGAGGTCGCGGGTTCGAGTCCCGTCCGGTCCGCAGAACATAAGATGTTGAAATCCTTACTGGGCGCTACTTTCAGCGCCCAGTTTGCATTTTAGGGAATTGCTTCCCCCCTCGAAAAAGTGCTCAAATCTGCTTTTTCTGCATGATTTGCCTCAAACATGCAACACCCTTGCGACAACCAAAAAGCATTGTAACCGTTTGCACTACCGGCTACTTTTTGCGAAGCTAGACAAATACAAAAGCCGGTAGCAAATGAAATTACTTTGTCAAACTTTTTCAGTTTTAATAACGGCTTTTTCCAATGCTCCGGTGGTGCTTTATAACAAACGTAGTCCACGCCTTCAATCATGCCGGCATTGTGTTCCAGGATTGCGACGAATATTGCGTGGAATGTTCTACAGTAATTTGGCCAGTTCTCGTGAATCTTCCGGGATGGTAAATTCTTTCTGGTCTAGGTCGGGCAGCGATCCATGTTCAAGATAATGTGAACGCTTTGCCCAAATCGCTTCGCACTGATCTTCAAGATCGAGGATTTCGAAAGCGATCGGTTCACGCAAAGCAACTGTTTCTGAATTATTGGATCCACCATACTCGTCAATCCGTGCACGCAAATAGTTCATGCGAGTGTATAATGGCGACCATTCTTCGCGCAATGCTTTTCGTACTGTATCATTTGAAGCAGGCATTTCAGAGGCTGTAGAATCAACTATAATTGCCTCTTTTACGGGTCTCCGTAATAAATTCTCCAGTGATTCCCATAGCAATCGTCTAGTGCCGGCGTTCTCACCCTTTAACAGCTGTTGTTTGATATCATCATCATCCCCAAGCTGCTTATACAGCCCACGGCCAACGATAAAATTTTGGCCTCCAGTTAACCAGCCGCGGATATTGTCTTTTAGCATAACACAAAAATCCGCCTAATCAGGCGGCACTCAAAGGACAGTAAGAATGAAAACGTCCACGGCTTGCTGCTGTGGTGGAATTCATTGAATGTCCTGCCCGGCACAATAGCCGAATTGTAAAACTAAAGTTGAAGTTGTGAACTAATGCTCAAAATTGTACCTCATTCCCGAACTGTAGCTGATACCGAACTGCAGTCGATTGTTACTACGACTGCCAGCATAGCAGCAAACCGCATGTTAGCTGCTGCCGCTTACTTCCTGTCGACAACTTTCCTCATACACTCTGCCCAAAAGTCAATAAATTATTGTCAGGGTCAAGCAAAGCAAATTCCCTTTGTCCCCACGGCTTGGTCTCTAAAGGCCCGTTAGGATGTATGCTTACATCATTGTCCAACAATGATTGATATAGGTTGTCAATGTTGTCTGTTCTGATATAAACTCCTGAATAATTTTCTTTAGCCTCAATTTCTTTGAATTCAAAAAAGTGAATTTCTATATTGTCTTTTTCGACCATCAAATAACCGTCGTATTCAGAACTACCTACGTTTTGAAATCCTAATTTGTTGATGTAAAAGTCTTTTGTAGCAGCTTTGTTGCTCATTGGCAACTTTGGATTGATGGCTGTCAGCATATCATTATTATTTTAAGCAAATGTAATTCGTCAAAAGTTGTCATGAGTATTGTTGCAAGCATTCTTTGTTTATGAACGGAAAGGTTGCAGCCAACGGCCAAGGCTTACCGAAGTAGGGGGATTTTCCAACTGTCCGCCCGGAACCGAAGTTGAATTTATGACTAAAATTTGAAGTTGCGCACAACAGCCAGGAGAAGATTATCCAGCCCGGAACAGGAGATGATTAGCGAACTGAAGCTGAAGATTTGCTGGTCAAGCCCCAATTTTGCTAAACCATTGTTGTGTGAAGTTTTTCGTATCGGTCAATCAATTTTTAAAGGTGGTCCAACTACTTGCATATCATTGTCTGCAAAAATCTTTGATATTTCTTCCTTACTTGGCTCATGGTCTAAAGCAGCCATTGTAACAAAGAAATTCTCCAATTTGCCTGCAGGTTGCATTATTACCGTCATTTTTCCTTTTTCAGATACTTGAGTCCAAGCATGAGCAACTTGTCGTGGTAAAAATATACTGTCACCAGTTGTCAAATCAAATTTGTCGTCACCTACTTGAAACTTATATGAGCCTTCTATCACATAAAATATTTCGTCCTGTGCATTGTGAATATGTAAAGGTGTTCCCTTGCCCTGCGACAAAGAAGTCTGCTCAAAAATTGCCAAGTCGCCATCCGTGTCACTTCCTGAAATTTTCACATCAAGGATATTGGAGTTTACACCTTTCAATTTAATGTGTCCGTGAATTCGCCCTTCTCCTGCTGGTATTTTAAATCCTCTTTTTTGTCTTAGCAATTTGGTTGGCAATTGTGAGATTGCAAAAATTGGAGCTGACATTACAGTCAGAATAGATGCAATAAATTTATTTCTTTTCATAGCTGTAATTATTTAAAAGGTGGTACTAAAATTTCACACAACGGGCAGGGCTTTATGCAGGTTGGGTATTAGTATTCCGTCCGCCGATAACCGCTGCTGATTGAAAATATAAAGTTGAATTTAAGAACTAAAGTTGAAAGGTGTTTGTCCTGCCCGAACCAAAGCCTGGATTTGCAATTGGTTGATGTTTGCTGGTAACGCCCAAATTGCATAAAACCCAATGTTGTACGCCGCTTATCTTCAGTTAACGGTCAAGTCCACCTTAATTCCATTGTATGGCAAAGAATTGTCAAAAAGCTGTTTGATAATTGATAAGTATAAATCAATTTTTGTCGAAAATATCATTGATTTGTTTTCGTGATACTCTGATAAAATTCCAATTAGAAACGGTTGATAATCTAATTCTGATTTTCCCGCTAATATCCAAAGTCCACTTCCACTCATACCGTGTGGTTGAGCTGCTGTCATTCGTTGTTCGGTGCTTGTTTCTTTGAAAGATTTTTTTGGGAAGTCAACTACATGATGATAAGCTTTAGGAAATCCTATGTTTGAATAGTCTTTCGTTATGGGAATTGTCCGAACTATAAGCGGATTAAATTTTAAAGATTTTGTTTTGCTGTCAAACTTAGTTTTAGTTGCAGGATAGGCAGCAATCATTGTCACATTATTGCGTAGTAATGTTACAGAAGTTTCAATTTGGTCAAGTTCCAAAAACGTATATCCAAAAAACTTGTCCTTTACTTGTTCAGTTAGTTCCATAATCCCTACGTCAAAAGTGTCATTGTTTATGTTGTTGCCAAAGCTTGGTTCTGAATACATTAATCCTCCCTCTAACAGCACATATTCATTGTCCCTTGTGAGCATGTAAACATTTGGAAATTTGCTTTTATTAAAAACATGAGAGTTTGACAAGCAATAATATTTTGAGTTACAAGTTACAAGAACTGCACAGCCATGTGGCTTTTTGCTACGTTTGTCAATTATAAAAAGCTGGCAAGTTGAACTAAGAATTTTTGTTGCTGAAATTAATGCAGTAAGTCTTTTTCTTTTAGTCGGATATGTCTGCATAATGTGTCACTAAGTGGCGTACAACGGGCAGGTATTGCTGCAGGTGGGATATTTTATAACGTCCAGCCCGGAACTGCTGCCCAATTGAAAATATGAAGTTGAAGTTAACAACAAAAAGCCAAATAGATATTCGTCTGCCCGAACTAAAGTACAGCGATGCAAACAGCCGAAGTTTCAACGTCCAGCCCCACTTGCAGCAATACCAATGTTAGCTGTAGTGCTTTCAAATTTGGTATTTAGACTTTAATTTCTTCCACGAATTTGGAAGTCTTGCCGTTGTATTTTCTCTTATACTTGTCAAATTTAAACTCCTGCATATCTGCATTGTTCCCCATTAAATCCTTACCCTGCCATTCAACTGTTGATACCATATGCAATTCTTTCAATGCCCTTGTCATTCCAACAAACAATAGCCTCCTTTGAGCTTCTATAGTGTCTAAGCCTCTTGACTCGTTTGGCAAAATACCCGAAACCAAACCATTTATTAATACATAGTCGGCTTGAAGCCCTTTAGATTTATGAATTGACATAAAATTTATCTGACCTTTTTCAAACTCTTTCTTAACCTTGACTTTACTAGTCAGGTAAGATATACTTTCTGCGATTTCATCCTCGTCTATATATTCTTTCAAGGAGTCAAACTCTTCTTGAGTGTCAAAAAATTCTGCTATTGAAGGTTGTGATGTTATAAAAGTCGCTAACTGTTCAGGTAAATACCCCAAGTCAAGTAAATCTTTGATTAGCTGATCTTCTGTAAATCCAGCTTGAAACTTTGTCTTTAAGAGAGTAATCAATTTAGCTTTGGCAAAATGTCCATAATGTTTTAGTAAAAATAATATGTAGGGTAATTTGTTTTTACCATAGATAGCATTCATCCACCAAATCTTAGCCAACAACTCTTTATCCCAATCTTCGTTCCAGCAATCATTTATTGCAATTTGTTCTTCTGTAAGTTTTGCCTTTAAAGTTTCTACAACAACACCCAAAGGACTCAAAACAAGTATGCTTGCGTCTGGCTCTTTAGCTTTAATTGTTTTGATTATCTCAAGATTATAATCGTCACATTGAGATTGCGTAAGAAGTTGTTTAAAGTAAATATTTCCTTCTTTGTTAGATTTATTCCACGCTTTATCAACTCTCTTTTTATTTCTTTTTAAAAGCTTTACGCAATAGTCAACTACTTCGTCTGGACAGCGGTAGCAAATATTTTCGTGGTCAATTTTTGTAACCGTCTCGTTATTATAAAGTGAAATAATGCCATCGGGGTCAGCATCTTTAAATCCATAAATTGATTGGTCATCATCGCCTAAAATTATTGTTTCAGCTGACAGTTTGGATGCAAGCATTACAAGTTCCTGTTCATTTGGGTTGAAGTCTTGAAATTCATCAACGAGAAGCAAGTCTAACTTTCCAATTTTTTCTTCTGCATATGCTGGATTTGCTTTAATAAACCCTACACAGCTAGCAATCATTCCGTCAAATGTGATACACTTTACAAACTCACATAAAGTTGAAAAATCAATTTCTATTTTATTAGAGAGAGCCGACAAGATTTTAAATTCAACCTTGTTGTCAATAATGTGAAGTTCAGGAAGGTGATTAAGCTTTAAAGCAAAACTGTGCAAAGTCGAACAAGAGACTTTAGGATTTTCATTGAAGCTGTTAGTTAAATCATTCACAGTTGCATTTGTAAATGAGATTACATTAATTTTTTCGGCTTCTGGAAAATCCTCGGAAATTATTTTTTTTACTTTGGTTGTCTTACCTGTACCAGGTCCTGCAAGAAGTATTTTCATATTTTGAGTGTTCTAAGTATGGTGGTGTCGCATTACAGCTAACTCGTATATTTATGAAGCTAAATGATAAAAGTAATTGATTATAAGAAACCTATATTCTGCATCGAAATTTACGGAATTCGCTGTGAATTTATACCAATGGAATTATTTTCTGAAAAACATTTACTTCCCATACCCAAGAAAGTGAAGGGTTCGACGCTTGGTTGGTATGTAAAACAGAAAATGGGTAAGCTACAACCAACTGCGAGATTCGATCAAAGCTTTCTCAAGACAAACTAAAGCTTCCTGAACAACCATAACATCTCATGCCCTTGGGAAACATACTCAAATCCGGCATCCAGCAATGCCACATATAATTCATTGAGGTCAACGTCAGCGCCTGTATGATCTTCCAGTAAACGTTTTATTTCGCGGGTAGTAAACTGATCGTCGCTTTCAGCGATGGTCTTAACAGGAGTGTATTTAGAAAGGAAATTTGCGAGTGCAGGCTGCCACATAAAAAAGAGGTTGAGGCGCCCACAACGTTTTTTGCGTTGAACCCCGAACCCCAAAGAGCCGGAATTACCTCAACCCCATCCGGTCATGACCAGACAAGGTAGAGCTTTGAGACTAACCTATAAATGTGGGCACTGCAAATGTAGCAGATGCCACGCAATCAGAAAGTACAAGAGTGCGACGCAACAGCAGCTTCATTAAAATACAAAAGCTGGCTACCAAAATTATATTACTCCATACCCTTCACCAGGTAACAATTCAAATGAACTCTCATAATGCCCTGCCGGCTGTGCATAGCCACCAGTGCTGGTGAAGTCATACTCCACCAGGTGATAAATAGAAAGGTTAATATTCATCTGCTGGCCGGTTAGTTTAAATGTTTCGAAGACATGCTCCGAGTACAGTGAACCATCTTTCTTAACCGTCTGCTTGCAACGAAAAGCAAAATTTTTCAGTGTAACCGGTATCGTGCCTGCAGGATCCGCAAAGGCCTGCACATAAGCGTAAGCGGTGGTAGCATTGCTGTAGGTGTTGGTGTTTTCTTCCCACTTGTAGGTTAGTTCCTGAACATCCACTTTATTGATTACAGGCACCACAGGATTCTCAGCTCTAAATAGCAAAGCACACATTAAATTGTTCATTTCTTCATCATTAGCAAACGAAGCTGCAGCGCAGTATTAGAAAACCACGACATGAAGCAAGTCTGCAATCATTTTGAAAGGAATGCAACAACAAGAAATTAAGAAGATAACAACAGAACATTCTCTTACAACGGTGGAAACCCATCTGTTTCAAAACTCCAGATCTGTGTGGGTAAATCGTTATCGTATACAACAATAGAGGTGATCTTACCAGGCTCGAGGTTGCGTACTTTTCTTTTGGCACGTGCAACAGCATTTTGCAGGAAAAAACGCTTGGCGATGATCCTGCTATCCTGCCACGACACTACCCACCGATGTTTTACTTTCCTGATTACAATGCTACGGAGCATAATTGATTAAAAGGCCCAAAGATAACAGCCGCAGGCTATTCATAAGACCATGTGTATAAGTTATACATACGCATAAGCGTTACTACTTGCCGTATGTGTTGTACAACAGGCTAAAAATGTTCAATGTATTAGCAAATAAAACGGGAAAACTTTAAGCATTTCAGGAATGGCCGGCCAGCAGTGTATACGCGCCATAAATAAGCAGACCCACCACGATCACTATTGCAAGAATAATGGTAACCCGTACAAAAATATTATCGTAATTGCTGTAAGAAAAGAGCTTCATAGATTAGACATTTGGTGATGACCAGTGGCAAAGGTAGGCACTCCTGCAGATCTTGCCTGTTTAGTTTGTTATTACGGCCACAATGCTCTGCAGGTAAAATAAATTTGCAGGTATATATCATTGCAAACGCCGGGGTTTCAGTACGCTACACCTGCTAACTCCTATACCCTTTTATTATATATATCCCGTTACGCTTAAACCAGCTATATAAAGCTTACCTTTCCGCTATTGAGAGAAATTCCTGCCCCCGAAATTTGCTCCCTCGCACATCTTATTATTAAAGCATTTTATTATGACTATATCATTACAACATAACGATGTCAATTTCGTGGCATATGTGGCTTACAACTTTCTACAGGTATCAGATATTATTTTATTACGATTCAATAATACGCTGCAGGAATATGGCAATGAAACCATACTAACCTATAACCATGACAAAAGGGCCTGGACAGAATCAGGAGGCATGGAAACACAGGAACCGGCACTTTTCAGGCAGGTGGCTTATAAGCTTCGCAATGTATTTGCAGAACGCAGTAAAATGGCACACAGAAAAAATGCCTGACAATCTTCCGGCGGCTTCGCAGGTATATAACAATAACGGGTGTATCACCACCTGACAGATTACAAAGCAAGCCTGCTCTTATAAAAAATTCATACCTATGTTTAATACGATCTTTCGTTTTCGTTTTTTTAAAATTGATTTACGGCCCGGTACAATAATAAAAAAAGTACTCTACCAGGTCAGAAGCCACTGGGCACGCTGGTAGCCATGCACAGTATCCTGTGTATTTACTCCGTAAAAGGCACGGGCATAAAACCACGACTATACTTTTTTATCCGTCTTCCGGCTTATTGCCATATCTTTACAACGTTCCGTTCAATCAGCAGCACGCCCTGTCTTACATTGTCTCAACAAGTGTTGCAACCCGTTTACAAAGTTCAGTTCCGTTATCAATCGTCTCAGTTTTTGTTCTCGTTATCAGTTAGTGTAAAGTTTTGGTAAGCCTTTATTCGTTAACATTTTAAGATTAACATTATGAAGCTTTCAGAGTTTATTCTATTAAGTGAAGCGGAAAAAAAATGGTCTGTTATGCACAAGGCCGTTCCATTGGCCCGGCGAACATATCCGCATGTTGTAGTATTCCTGTTCCAGTTAGAAGATTATTATGTAGAGGCCTTTTGCAATGTGGCAGACAACCGTATTGATGAATACCGCGTATTGCCAGATACCAATGCCATCAGGCATTACCTGGATGCTATACCCATCGATGAATTGCTCAATTAATGTGCCTGCAAAACATGGTAATTATAATGCTTTCGCAACCTTTCGGAAAGCATTATAATTATTTTATCATGCTTATGTAAAATAAAAGCCTATCTTCACGCCGTTAATATGAGCCTCGCATTAGTATTCATTAATTACATGCTTTTTACATCTGCATTATAGTTAGTTCGTTACTTCTTGCTTTCCTCAGAAATTATTTAATCAATCAATTGTTAGAAATGAACATTTATGTTTCAAATTTAAGCTTCAACGTTCAGGATGAAGACTTAAAGGATTTTTTTGCTCCTTACGGAGAAGTTACTTCAGCTAAAGTTATCACAGACAGGGAAACAGGCAGATCAAGAGGATTTGGTTTTGTTGAAATGGCTGATGAAGCTGCATCCAAAAAAGCCATTGCAGAGCTTGATGGTGCAACAGTAGAAAACAGAACGATCGGTGTATCTGAGGCAAAGCCAAAAGAAAGCCGTCCTTCACGCGATAGAAATTTCAATAACGGCAACAGTTATAATAAGAACAGATACTAATCGCATTTTTATTAAACAAGCCTCCTCACAGGGGCTTGTTTTTTATTTATACCAGCCCCGGCCAACCCCTTATTTCATGCAGGCTTCTCTTCTTTCTCCTGCAACATTCAATTCACGGCATAATCATTCCCTGCTATCACCAAATGTTCGCACCACAGCGCTTATAGTTTAATGGCTGATAATACAGGTACCGGCAGCGGTTTTTCATGGCATCGCCTGTTGCGTCGCAATCCTTTCATCTGTATAACTTTTGGGAACTGCAGTTTGCGGGTACGGTCTTGCCGTTGAAGAATGCAGCCAAACTATTACTATGCCTTGTAACAGGCATAGCACCGAAACCTGCAGCCGCCCAATGATATACAGTACAAGTGAGTGACACAAGGGACGATGCCATAACAAACTACCGCCGGCTCTATAATATTTTTTTTATAAACCATCACCTTCAGAACATGGTAAAACCACCTTCAACATGATGTATAAACCATTACCTGCTTTATTAATGAGTGCGCTGCTGCTTTCGTGCAGCACCGGCAATAACGATACAAAGGAAATACCTCCTGCTGCGCACCATGCCGTCTCCGCTACACAACCTGCCATAGCGCCTGCATGCGCCGGCATACCGGAAAGCTTTGCCTCTTATGAGCAGGCCAAAAACCTAATTGTAAAAACAACATTCGTTTATAGCGACAAAGTGAATACAGGAAAGAGCAGTTGGATAAGAGGTGCCAGCTTTTATAGTTGTGATAGCGTGACAGGATTTTTTGTGCTGGAAACGGATAAGCAATCATACATTCACCAGCACATGCCTGCTACCGTGTGGAGCGATTTTAAAAACGCTGCCTCGTTTGGGCAGTTTTATAACCAGCATATAAAAAAGCAATACCAGCTTCAGCTGACAAAGACTTTACGATGACACCGTTTAGCAACTGGTATCCTGCACATATGACCGGTGCTTCTGCAATTTGAATTGAGATGGTGTGAGACCGGTTACTTTCTTAAATTGGTTTGAAAGATGCGCAACGCTGCTGTAGTGCAGGTTCCAGGCAATTTCTGTAAGGTTCATTTCATTGCATTGCAACAATTCTTTTACCCGCGCTATTTTATGGTGAATAATAAAATGTTCTATGGTTACACCTTCTGCGGAAGAAAACAGGTTGGACATATAGGTATAATCATACTGCAGCTTTTGTACCAGGTGGTCTGAAAAGTTTGTTTGCAGTGGCCCGCCGGAACAATACACAGCGCTGATGATGACCTGTTTTATTTTTTCTACCAATACCAGCTTTTTATCATGCATGAGCTCTAACCCCCAGGGTAGCAGCGCACTGTTTATTTGTTTGTACTGCAAGCCGGTGATAACAGTCGTTTTCAAAAAGTTCGCTTCGCCCAATGCGATGGATGTTGGGTGAAAACCCAGTGTTGCTAACTCCTGCCGCACCACCATAATACACCTGGTACAAACCATGTTTTTTATAAAGAGCTTCATAATTTTTGTGTGGAACAAGTGTATATATAACAGGATAAGTTACCTGCCATATAACCTGCTTTTTTTACAGCGGCAAGAAACATAAAATCGTTTCGAGTAAGCCGCAGCAATGCTGCAAGGTAAGCTTATTAAACGGCAACACCGCTGGTGTAATAAAGGCATTAAAGCTTACCACCACGGCAGCCTGTGAATGATACAAGAAGGCTTTACAATTGTATAACAAACCCTTGTATTCTTAGAGTAGTTTTACAAAGACAAACAATGCATAACAGTTGACCTTGCAAGAGGTTATTTCCCTTCCTGAAAACTAGCCAAAGTATATCACTGCTGGTTTTACGGCTATCATTTTCAACCGGGCCGTGGTTAACCTATACTAATAACAGCAATAAGACCGGTGGTGTTTATACTATGGTGCAGATGGCTTAGCACACGTATTGCCGGGTGGCCATTTCATACATTAACTAATAAAGTGATGAATTTTGGATAACTTATTACACTTACCGGACATTGATTCAGTGAACGAGTGCAAAAAATTTTATACCATCCTGGAAAATATGGTGCAACAGGAACGGGAGGAACAATTACGGGTAAGAAAATATCATTTTGCTTATAGTGTGTACATCAATAAATCATCCATACCTTTTTTTGAAAGGCTTGCATGGCTTTTATAATGATGCGGATGCATTTTTACAGCAAGTCACGCCTGTTGGGATTGCTCATTGTGTATTATAGCTTCACTGAACTCCATCTCCATTTCCTGCACCCATGAGGGCAATACATTGTGCTCAATCTTCCAAATAGCATTATGCGTTTTAAGCATGCTAAAATTCTTTACCGTACCATTGTTATTAAAGCTGATATTGTAAGAGGCAAAGGGATTGGTTGTACCGGTTTTATGAAAGAAAAAAACCACGCCATTGAAAACGGTTTGAAAATCATTTTTGATCAAAGCTGCATAATCATCGCTTTTCTTTAACCGCCTGAACAATTCGGCACCGGAGTAAGTTAACGTGGCACCGGAAATAATGTCATTATGCCTAACAATGATAATAAGATTGAACTTCTCCAGGTCTTCGTATACGCTTACGCTTATCTCTGCTTTGCCATACTGGCCGATGGCCATGATGGCATCGTATTTCTCTTTTGATGTATAACTCATAATGTTTTTTTCCATGCATTTTGCATTACCACTTCAGCCATAGCTACACGATCTATTCGTGCTAGCCGGCATGTGCCAGGTACTTCAGCAGGTTTACATGCAAAAGCGTATTTTTTTCTGTGTTTACCACGTACACTGTGCAACTGCAATCATCTTTTTCCAGAAACGCCAATGCTTCTTCATTGGTCATTGACCGGGTTTTCATGGTATGCAGTACTTTATTTAAATATCCGAAGGGTGTTACAATTACATCTGTAACCAGGCTGCTGTCAGCGGCGGCAGGCTGCATCCTGATTAGTTTACCGATTACTTCTTCCTGGTGTTGTTGTTTGTATACAAATGCGGCTGTGTAAGAGAGTGCAGGGTATTTGTTTTCCAAAGGTTGCTTACTAGAGGCTAAAAGCTGCTTGTTCATTATCTGTTATTTGTGTATTGTATTGTGTTACCGGCATGCCTGCGAATTGCAGGGGGCCCGTAAAAAACTGGTTATTGTATGTCTTTTTCAAAAGCGCAACCGGAACGTAACTGTTCCTGCCTGCACTACTGATGTTTAGTGCTGCAGGTGCTGGTATACTGTATGCCTGCGGCGCTGTAATGGAGCTGTACCAGCGGAATGTGAAATGCTTTATTGTATACATGATATGCTTTTGCTGTGGTAAAAAATGTTCCTTGGCCGGTAGCGTAAACGACGCTGTCACTGCCTTCAACATGGTGCACCGGCATACTACAAATGCAATACACCGATCCTTATAAAGGTCTGCTATTAACAGTCTTTAATCTTACACAACTATGCGAATAACTTACATTATTTACTGATTGTGCAGTGAAGCGCTACGCATTCATTGCCGGGAGCACAGGTTTGACGGAAAAAGCATGACTAGTGCAGCAAATAATAATGTACCAGCCCAAATAATGCGCTGACACCTATCCAGGGTATCATACCAATTTTAAAACGATACATGGCTATGAATGAGATAATGATCCAGGCAAGCATGATATAATCGAGCTGTGCCAGTGACACCCCTGCCGGGAAAATAACAGCACCGGCGAGATAAATAGTAAGGTTGAGCACAACACCAACAACGGCTGCCGTAACAAAACTGAGTACCTGTTTAATGCTGTTGTTGCCCCTTGTACGTTCAATAACAGGTGCCCCCATAAAAATGAAGAGAAAGCAAGGCAGGAAAGTATAATACGTAGTAAGTACAAGCCCCAGTGTGCCGTACCAGGCTGAATTGAAAAAATGGTTATGCCCGGCCATAAAACCTACAAAAGCCAGCACCATGATAAGCGGCCCGGGTGTTGTTTCACCCAGCGCAAGACCATCGATCATCTGGTATTTGGACAGCCAGTTAAATTTTTCCACGCTAACCTGGGCTACATAAGGCAGCACGGCATATGCGCCACCAAAAGTTACCAGCGCAGCTTTTGTAAAAAAAACAGACAGGTTTTGCCAGAACGCAAAATCAGGCACAAAGAAGTACAGGAATATAAACGGTACACACCACAATGCCATACCGGCCAATAACTGTTTTGCAAAATGGAGCCACGAAAAGCTGCCCTGTACCACAGCATACCTGTTGATGATATAACCGGTCTCATCTACCTCTTTAGTGTCTGCTTTACCACCCTTGCCTGCAAACAGTGCAGGAAACCATTGCTTCAGCAACGCTGCCAGGACAAGTACACCTATTATAATGAGCGGAAAAGGAATGTTGAAGAAAAAGATGCATACAAAGGCCAGCGCAGCAATAACATAATGGTAGTACGAGACAAGTGATTTTTTACCGATCTTGATAAGTGCCAGTATAACGATGGCTATAACCGCAGGCTTAAGCCCGGCAAACATGGCATATATCCAGGGTATGTTGCCAAAAGTTACATAGAGCACACTAAGGCCGGTTAGTATGAACATGGAAGGCAACACAAACATTACACCTGCTGCAATACCACCCCAGAAACCGTGCAACAGCCAGCCAATATACGTAGCAAGCTGCTGTGCTTCGGGGCCGGGTAAGATCATACAATAGTTTAGCGCGTGCAAAAAACGGCTGTCACTGATCCATTTTTTTTTATCTACCAGGAACTCGTGCATAATAGCGATCTGGCCTGCGGGCCCGCCAAAACTGATGAAACCAAGTTTGGTCCAGAACTTAAATGCTTCCCTGAAAGATGGCTTTTGCATGCTAATGGTATTACAACCGAATATAGGTAAGAAAATAATATAACAGCGGTGTTACATGCATGAAAGATTGACGGTGCAGGCATAGAAGGATGCTGACTGCAACCGCGGACTGCAGCTGCCATCAGCTATACTGTACAAGTGAGTGACACAAGGGACGATGCCATAAAAAACTACTGCCGGTTACAACATGATACCGGCATTGTGCATATTACGAAGCGGCAAAAGGAGATACTGTTTACACTCTATAACATGCTGCATTAATATTCATACCTGCACCTACAGAAGCAAACATAATGATGTCACCTTTGTGCAGGCTGTGCTCTGCATCTTTACCGTGCAGCACAAGATCATACAGTGTGGGTATGGTGGCAACGGAGCTGTTACCAAGATAATGAACGGTCATGGGCATAATGTCTATAGGTGCTTTGCTGTAGCCATACATTACATACAGCGCATCAACTATGGCCTGGTCCATTTTTTCATTGGCCTGGTGTATGAAGATCTTTTTTACGTCTTCAATTTTTACGCCGCTAATCTCCAGGCATTCTTTCATGGCTTGCGGTACAAATTTCAAAGCATATTCGTATACTTTTCTGCCTTTCATTTTTATGTAGCGTATGGCTTCATCGCTGCCGGGGTGGTAAGACTTTGCCATATTGATGTAGCTGATCTCATCGAGGCTATGGCTGGCGGCTGTACAACCCAATATACCCGCCGTGTCTTCTTTGTATTGCATCACCACCGCGCCTGCACCATCGCTAAAGATCATACTGTCGCGGTCGTACTGGTCTATAACCCTGGAAAGTGTTTCGGCACCCACTACCAGCGCATTTTTTGCCATGCCTGCTTTAAAGAAAGCATCGGCCTGTATTACACCCTGCAGCCAGCCGGGGCAGCCGAATAAAAGATCGTACGCTACGCATTTGGGATTTTTTATCTGCAGGTGGTGTTTAACCCTGTTGGCAAGCGATGGTACGGCATCGCTCTGTATAGTACCCTGTATAACGTTACCGAAATTGTGTGCAACAATAATGACATCCAGTGTTTCCGGGTCTATACCACTGTCTTCAACAGCGCCTTTTGCGGCAATGGCCGCAATGTCTGATGTAGTAAGCTCTTTGGAGGCATAACGCCGCTCTTCAATACCGGTGATCTTTTTAAATTTTTCAATCAGGTCTGCCTGGTTGGTGGTCATTGGCTGAGATACCTCGCTGAAAAACGCCTGCGTTCCAAAATCAGTATTTGCTTTTGTAATAGTTGGAAGATAAGAACCTGTTCCTGTAATAACCGTACTCAAATGCATCAGATAAAAAGTTTAATAAATTAAGGTCATCCTTTATTTGTTGCTGTTGTTCCTGTATACAGTGGCAACAAAAAAACGATATAAAAGTGCCGGTATGCACAAGGAAAGCATTTGGGTAAACCCCGGGAACGGCGTATTGCCATTCCTGTAAAAGTAATAATGCCCATTGGTATGATAAAGCCCACACCACGTACAAACGCTGACCCGATAAATGTAAGAAAGTCTGCAGGTATCTGTAAAAGAAATCTTTTTATGCCGGTTTTTTACCTGCTTAAACCCACACAGCAAGACTTGCGTGTTGAACATTTATTGATCTCAGGCGGCGCAAAAGTTATACGTATGTTACTGGCAGTAACATCTTTACAATCTGCTACACGCAAAGACCGCGAATGTTTATTATGTTACAGGCAGTAGTTTGCTATGGCATCGCCGGTTGCCACGCTCGGTTCGGGGTTCCACTTTTATGGCGGCTG
The DNA here is from genome assembly GCF_015831355.1 of Panacibacter microcysteis. Lineage (NCBI taxonomy): Bacteria > Pseudomonadati > Bacteroidota > Chitinophagia > Chitinophagales > Chitinophagaceae > Panacibacter > Panacibacter microcysteis. The sequence continues at coordinate 180,297 of NZ_JADWYR010000003.1, read as the reverse complement.
CAGCGTTCAGGTTTCATCTTCTTATCTGAATAGCAACAGCTACCTGTGCGCAACCATATTGGTGCATGACCAGTAAACGCATCAAAAAATACTTACATATAAATTATTTCATTTTAGTACTTACTTCCAATAGAAGCTATTATAAAAACAAAGCTGTTGGTAGTGCCCCGGCTAACCGTAATACATTTTGTAAAACAGGCGCCCGGACGATTGCCGTACTTACAACAACCATTGAAAAATTTCCGGTTTTTATGTTTATTTAAGTAGCTTTTTTCTAACGTAACCGTGTTTGTATGTATATTCATCGGTAGTTTCCATTACATAGCTTAACATCCTCATCTATCCTGTTTGCACACACAGTAACTGCGTTTGGCAGTGCAACCCTCCTGCTCCAATGAAAATTTTTTTTTGATCATGCGTGTTGTTGGTTTCATCCATTTGCCGGCGATTGCTCTGCATGTACATTTTTGTTTTATAAGGTTTTCATTTTTTAATTTTTAAAATCCAATGTTTATGAAAGTCTCAGCACGATTGTTAGTAAACGTACTCCTGTTCTCTGCGGGTGCGTTTGTATTTTTCGCCTGTTCAAAAGAGGTAAAAACACAACCCGCCGCAACAGGCGCCGTAAGCGCCACGGTTTCAAATTCCTTTACAGATGCCGGCGGCAACATCATTAACATCTGCGGCTATTCGCAAATAGAACCGCTTACCGCAGGGCAAACCATTCCCGCAGGCTCCGTAGAAATAGCCAACGATGCAGACAATGTTTATGTAACCTACCACACCACCGGTGACTGGAAAATAAAGGAGGTACAATTAAGCGTGGAATGCAACATCAACGGAGATTGCACCCAGAGTAAAAGTTCAGACCTTGCGCCGGGGAAATTCCCTTTTAAACAGGTGTTTGCATATGGTACAGACGGGCCATGTGGTGCAAATGGTTTACCTGGTGCGTACACATTCAAAATACCCAAAACGGCGCTCGGCTCCTGCACCTGCTATTGCGTGTACCCGCATGCGGTAGTGGTTAAATGCAGTGGCGGCACAACTACCGATACGCAAACAGCCTGGGGTGGTGCTGTTACAAAAATCACCAATGGCAAATGGTATGGTGGAACAAACTATTGCCTGCAGGATTGTAACGACCTGGGAAAATAATGTAACAAAGGCACGATAACACACGCTGCCAGGTGCAAAGCGACTGCCCCATAAGAAGGCAGTCGCTTTGTTAAACAGCACAAATACTACGGTGTATTATTTTACGCTTTCATGAAGTGGAAGTGAAACAGTATGTGTTTACATTTTTACAACCCGCTGTGTATAGCGCTGCCCGTCGATATCTACCACGAATAAATACACACCTGGTTTTAATGTTGCGTTGTTGTAAGTTACCATGTTACTGCCCGGTATAAGCGTACTGCGCCTGGGAGGGTTGTCTGCAATTTTGCCATTTACATCGTACACGGTAATACTGGCTGTGGCAGCTTTTGCCACCGTAATATTTACTTGCGTTTGCGCATTGAAGGGATTGGGATAAATATAAACGATATTGTTAGCAACGGCCTTTTGTTGAACTGCTTCGGGTGTGGTTGCTAAAGCAGTCTGCGGCTGGCTTTGCTTATTTTGCGTATTGAACACACACGAGCCTATGAAGGCAATAAATTTTCCCGTGCCATTACCAACAGATGCAGAAAAGCCGGGTAATAATGTAAGGTTATCGGTGGCCGAGTATAAAATGCTTCCATCGCCCAGTAAGCTGCTGCCAACGATATTTTCTGAAGTAATAAAAATATCATTCCCGGAAGCCACATACGGTAAACCAAAAGCCAGCGTGGAATTAACCGGGTAAAAGAAATCGCGCTTGCGCAACCTCGCACTGCCATAGGATTGTGTCATACTTGTGGTGATAGCGCTAAAGCTTAATGCAGACCAGTATGGTGTACAATTATCTGTGCAAGCTACATTGATGGACGAACACATAATTGGCCCGTCTGTACTGCTGCAGCCAATTTCATCGTGGGCGCAGTTGAAAATATGCCCTACCTCGTGTGCAACCAGCACTTCACGCGTTTCATCGCTGTGTGAGCCGATCCACTGTATCACCGCGTAACAAAGATCGCTGGCAGAGTTAAAACCGCCCAGGTAAGCACATCCAATTGTTGAGCCATCGAAATCAACACCCGAGTATAGCAGGCTAATATCTCTTTTAACCCATGCGTAATTGTTTCGCCAGTAGTCGGCAAATTCTGAAAGCCTCGTGCTGCCTGCGTTGTTACAGGCGTAAATACTTGTAAAAGGGTCTAAAGGTGTGGCCCACTCATGCTGGTATTTAATAACGATCTGTGCGCCAAAGTAGGTTGCATACAGCGGCTCCACGAAATTGAGGTTTTCTATAATGTCTGTGCTTGTTACACCCTGTACATAATTTTCCCAGTCAGAATCTGTGGCAATCTCAATGATCCTGCAATCCGGTGCAGGTGCGGCTTCGAGCGAGGCAGCCTTTTGTTCAACAGCCACAGACGCAGGGGTACCTGCCTGGTTACAGTTGCCTTTTACCGGCTTTACATCGCCTGCATAATAGACCACATACCTGTCTGCCGGGGCAGCAGCAACAAACTTTTTTAATGGTTCTATGTACATCGATTTTCCATTATACAGCACATTGCCACTCATCTGCTGCCTGCGTATATTAAACCTTACGAGGGCACGGTCGTTGCCTTTGAGGGCTCCGGCATAGGTAAACAATGCTTCGCGCTGCAATTGCGCTGTACCCTTTGCAGTGGTACGTTCGGCAAAGTAATCGGCACTGCGCAATTCATGTTGTTCCAGCAACACATCCCATTTGAAAAGGTTGCCCGCATCTATGATGATGTTACTGCTTTTGCCTGCGTTTTGTACGTGGTTATAGATGGCCGGCAGATCGAGCTGCACGATGGTTTGCTTCCTGAATGTATTGCGCAGTATGGCAGATTCTGCGGCAGTAGTATTTACAGGCACTGCAGTAAATAATTTTTGCGCATTGACACTGCTGACTGTGCACAGTAACAGTACTGCTACGGAATGCAGGTATAATATGCATTTCTTTTTCATTGATTTCATTTTAAAGATGAACATAAACGTGGCATGCTGCTACTTAACAAGGTTGTGTACCTGCTGAACAGCGATATGAACGTACAAGTGAGTGACACAACCGCAGATGCCAGTAGTAATGGTGCCGGTTAACTATTGCTTTACATTGTTTAAAGCCTGTTGTATGGCAGCCATTTTTTCGGCCAGTTGTTTTACCTGCTCTTTCAGTTGTTCATTCTCTTTGTACAACTGCAGTATATACAATGTTGCCTCTTCTACTTTCTCTACGATCTTGCCCTGCATTTTACCTACTTCCATACCATTGCTTTCAATTTCGGCCGCAGCAGGCATGCCTGGTAAACGATGAAACTCGTTGATGTGCTCCTGCAATGCTGCGAGTGTTGGCAACTGGTATTTCTTGTCGAACACATAGTCCGGGAAGGGCTGCAACTGCACTTTCACTTCTGTACAGATGACCTTGCCGCCGATGGTAAGTTTATAACCTGTAGCTGGTGCAACAGCGCCTACGGTAACATTGCCGTTGCCTTTAATACGGAACAGCTCTGCAGAAGTGGATGATGATGCGCCTGCAAAAAACACGTGGTCTGCTGCTGTTGTATCTACCTGGTAGCGGAGCGTAAGGTTATTTACACCAAAACCATAAAACTGGTGATCATTGGACGGGCCCTGGTATAAAACAATCTTGCGGTTGGCTACTTCGTTTGACAACTGCAATGGTGCGTTGGGTGCAATACCTATACCCACCCGGGAAGAAAATATGGCATTGCCGGAAATGCTTGCCGTACCTGCTACTGTGAGTTTACTGCCTGGCGTTAATGTGCCTATACCAACATTGCCTGATGCACCGGATACCTGCATGGTAATATTGCCGAGGTTTTTTGCATTGAGGGAAAGATCCTGGTCATTGTTGCTGCCGATTGCTTTGATACCCTGGTATCCTATACCAATACCCTGCGTAAGATTATTGGCATATACACCCACAATGCCGCTGTATTGATTTGTGTTGCCGCCATCTACAACAGTGGTTTTTTCTGCAGGCGTGCCGGTGCCTATACCGATGCGGCCATTTGCATCTGCACCAATATTGAGGTTTGAAATACCGGCGGTAGACCTGAACTCGTACCGAAGTGCTGCAGCATTGAAAAACAGCCCTGCCGCAGGTGCACCTGCCGACACAAAAGCAAACTGGTTATTGGCCACGCGATAGCCTGCCGTGCCGGCAAAACTTAGGTTGCCGGTAGCACTATCTACATTGAGGTAATTGACCGTGGTACCAATTCTTGCGCCACCTACCACCTGTAATGACGATGCCGGCGAAAGCGTGTTGATACCTGCACGGCCACTTGCAGGAAAACGGTTTTGTGCATTGATTGTGCCTGTAAGAACAAAGGAAGTGATTAGCAAAAAAGTTATCTTTCTCATAGCTGAAAGTTTTGTTTTGGTTAGAATAATTTGATACACAAATATTGATCAATAGCAGGGCGGCAACAATCGTTGAATACAATGATTGCGCCTGGCAGCGGAGCATTTTTATCATTGAAACCAATGACAGAAAACACTGTATTATCCTTTTGCAAAAGCAGGAAAGAGTTGATTAAGTATTTACACAGATGAAATATATTTGAATATATGAATGCCCCTCATGCGTAAAAAAGTGATCCTCCTTTTTTATCTGGTTGTTCCTGTTTACCTGTTTGCAAGGCCAATATCACCAGACGAGTGGCGGCTGACAGGCGAATGGCTTACTGCCAACAATGGCCTTTCGCAGGGAATGATCAACGGTATACTGGAAGATAAAGAAGGCTACATGTGGTTTGCCACCAAAGATGGTCTGAACCGGTATGACGGTTACCGCATCAAAGTCTTCCGGCAGGATCCGGATGACCCTTATTCGTTACCGGACAATTATATAACCTCTGTTTCGGAAGATGGTAAGAACAACATCTGGGTAACAACCTTATTTCATGGGATTTATATTTTCAACAAACAAACAGAACGTTTTATAAAAGTTGCGCTGCCAAAGCGAAAATCGCAGGCTTACAACCTGGTAAACATCATTTTCAGGAATAACTATTTACTGCTGCACGAAACGGATGATATAAGCCTGTATGACATAAGCAAGATGGAAGCGGGTGACACAGGATATGCAGTTGAGAAAAGTATCCGCCTGGCATTCCGGTACAATGATATACAACGGAACAACCGGTACAGGTATAGTTTTTCTGAGCGCAGCAACTCTACGGTAAGCTGGCTTCCGAACAACAATATCTGGGTAAAATTCACAGATACGCTGATTGCTGTAAAGCCATCTGCAACGCGTGCAAAATGGATGGTTGAAGGCATTGCAAGCACCAGCCTATTGTTATCGAAACAGGCATTTGGCGGCGCGGTAATTGAGCATTCGCCTGCATCAGACAGCATCGTTTATTACTACGCAAATAATACTTTGTACGGCTATAATTATAAGCGAAACAATGTTAGCCTTACAGCATCTTTCTCATTTACCCGTGCGCAGGCCTGCCAGAAGTTACAATCGCTGCCCGATGGATCGGTCTATTTGTTTCCCGGCAAGTCGTACATTTTTGATCCACAAACAGCATCTGTGAAAAAAATTTATGTGGAAAGAAAAAACCAGCTTTTTACTGCTATGTACACCAGCGTGTGCGTGGGTAAACACAGGGACATGTGGTTGGGAACGGCAGGCTTTGGTGTTTTTAAAACCGATCTTCAAAGACCGGCTTTTGAAATACATACCACCTACAGCAATATCGATGCATTCCGTTTACTCTACCCCGACAACTGGGAAAAGACAACAGGCTTTATCAAAAAAAATATTTCGCTGGACTTTATCAACTTTACGAGAGATAGTGAAGGGAATTATTGGTTTACCAATTTCCTGGAAAAGAAAGGAACAGAGGGTTGCCTGGTAAAATACAGTGGTGATGGTAAGCCACTAAAAAAATTCAACCTGCTAAAAGGCACACTGTATGGTTATGCCAAAGTATTTGAAGACAGGCAAAAACGTTTATGGGTGTTTATCGATGAATCGGGCAGGAATAAAAAATGGTGCAGGATCAACAAACAAACGGGTGCTGTAGAACAGGCGATATATTTTCCTGTAAAAAATATAGATAATGGCCAGTACTCATTCTTGTTTAAAATTTTACAGGATGCGGAAGGCAATTTCTGGTTTGCCACCATACAGGGTTTATACAAGTATGATGTGTCTGAAGGCATTTGGGTAAACTGGCGCAATGTACCGGGCAATACAACCTCGCTGCCATCTGATATGGTATTTACAATTTGTGCCGACCCGTTGCAGCCAGACAGTATTATTTGGGCCGGCACCAACGGCGCCGGTTTCTGCAGTATTGATACGCACACTGGTGTATGCAAACGCTACAGTGATAAAGATGGCCTGCCCAACAATGTTGTTTATGGTATACTCGCAGACCGTCATGGCAACCTTTGGATGAGCACCAACAAGGGACTGAGCTGCTTCAATATTGCGTCACGCATGTATAGAAATTATTCAGGCCCTGATAACCTGCCGGGTGATGAATTTAACCGGAACCAGTATTTTATGCTGCCGGATGAACGGATGATGTTTGGCGGCGTGGATGGCTATGTAGTTTTTGATCCGGTGCAGGTTTTGCAGCCCAAGCCACCTGTACCTGTTGTGTTTACAGGTTTATCAGTATCGAACAGGGTAGCAGAATGGAAAAACGATAAGCTGCTGATGGATGGACCGATAGAGTATGCAGGCAACATCATATTGCAACCGGGCCAGAATACATTTTCCATCAGTTTTGCCTCGCTGGATTACCGGAGCAACGATAAAAAATTTTATACGTACAAACTGGAAGGCCTGGCCGATAGCTGGACCGCACCGGCTACAAAAAACGAAGCCACTTACACAAACCTTAGCCCGGGCACGTACACTTTTTATGTAAGAGGTACAAATGCTGATGGTGTATGGTGTACAAACCCGCGGAGTATAAAAGTTGCGTTATTGCCTTACTGGTACCAGACTATTTTATTTAAAGTGATGGTACTGCTTATTGTAGCAGCAAGTGTGTATACGTTATACAGGTACCGGCTTTCACAGCAGGTAAAACTGCTAACCATCAGGAACAGGATAGCGGGCGACCTGCATGATGAAATAGGCAGTACGCTGAGCAGCATATCACTGTCAAGTACCATTATACAACAGAAACTGGGCAATGAACAAAAAGATGTAAATGCACTGCTGGGGCAGATCAGCACTAATACAGATAACATGATGGAAGCAATGAGCGACATTGTCTGGGCCGTGAATACCGGCAACGACAATATGGAAAGTGTGGTTAACCGGATGAGGGCATTCGCCATTGAAACACTGGAACCAGCAGGTATTGATATTGATTTTAGTGTTGATCCTTCCATTTACAAACAAACCATTGATATGGTGCAGCGTAAAAATGTGTACCTGCTTTTCAAAGAAACGATCAACAATGCGGTTAAATATGCAGCCTGCAAAAAAGTATGGGTGTTGCTCGATAAAAAAGATGGTGAAATACGCTTGTGTATAAAGGATGACGGTAAAGGATTTGCCTTGCAAAAAAATAGCCTGCCCGGCAATGGTGTTTCACTCGGTGGAAACGGTTTGCCAGGTATGCACAGGCGTGCGGCTGAACTGAGGGGCAAACTTCATATACAAACAGCGCCCGGTGCTGGCACCTGCATCACTTTACTTTTTCCTGTATAAAAAATCATTGGATTCAATGATTGTTTTTCATGCACCAAATACCCAACTTGCAATATGCCGGATATTAAGGTAGCCATATTTGAAGACAATAAACCAAGAAGAGAACTGTTGCAGATGCTGTTGGAAACATCTGACGGCTTTGAATGCACCGGCGCATGGGAGCATTGCGGGCAGGTAATTAAAAACATTGTAACCAACATGCCTGATGTGATACTGATGGACATAGATATGCCGGGTGTAAATGGCATAGAAGGCATGCGGCTGGTAAAGAAACAGTTTCCGGGTATTAAAGTGCTGATGCAAACCATTTTTGAAGATGAAAGTAAAATATTTGATGCTGTGCTTGCAGGCGCTGACGGTTATATACTGAAGAAAACACCACCACTTAAACTGCTGGATGCAATAAGAGAGGTACTGGATGGCGGCGCACCGATGACGCCTACGGTGGCCAGGCAGGTTTTACAACTGTTCAACAATAAACACTATAAAAACACCACGGATAATTTTGACCTTACCGAACGTGAACATGAAATTCTGAAACTGCTGGTAAAAGGCCTGAGTTATAAAATGATTGCTGCAGAATGCAATATTTCATACGCTACCGTAAACAGCCACATTACGCACATCTATGAAAAACTACATGTAAGCAACGCGGCGGAAGCAGTGGCGAAAGCGTTAGGACAACATATTATTTAAATACTTTCCCGAAGGTGGCACATGCAGTATCGTTGCTGCAAAAAGTGATACAGTAAAAGAGTGCGACGCAACAGGCGATGCTACAACGCACCATTGCCGGGTTCAACCAAAAACACACCTGCTCAAACATGCCACATGTACATGTTTTACAAAAGCTGCCTGAGCTGGAATACATTTCCTTCGGGGTCTCTCCCATCACATACCTGGAAAGGATAGCCGGGATATTGCTGTATTGCACCCACATCTGTCCCTTTTGCAAGCAGTTGTTCGTGAAATGACGACAACGCCGCACCGGTTTCAAAAACCAGCTTTACATTAGTGTCTGTTACTGTAAACGCTCCTGGCGGCGTTGGCAGGTGCTCTGGCGGAATCTTATGAAATGCCAGCTCTACCTGGCCCGCATCTAAAACGGTCCAGTTTTCATCGAACGTACCAATAATTGAAAAGCCAAAACATTCGGTGTAAAAATGAACCAGCTTCTTAACATCAGCACAAAAAAGTATGACCTGTTTACAAGTTAGGTTCATGTGGATTTGTTATTGTTGATGAGGCATGTAATGTGTGTATACTAATTCCATATTTCGTTCATGGCTGTAAGAATAAGCGGCGCACCGTCAGTAACAACGATGGTGTGTTCATGCTGTGCCATAAATCCGCCTTTGTTGCCCACCATCGTCCAGCCGTCGTTTAGCGTTTCAGCAAATGTAGAAGTGGTGGTAATGAATGTTTCGATGGCCACCACGGAGTGTTTCTTAAACCTGCGCAGGTTAGCACGATCCCTGTAGTTGGCAATTTCGCCGGGCTCTTCGTGCAGGCTTCGGCCAACGCCGTGGCCGGTAAGGTTTTTAATTACTTTATAGCCGCGTTTCTTTGCTTCGGTTTCTATCAGGTAGCCAATGTCTGCAATGCGCACACCACCTTTTATGCTGTAGATCGCTTTGTGTAATATTTCTTTTGATGCATCTACCAGGCGCTGATGCTGGTGTACATCTTTGCCCAACACAAACGAGCAACCGTTATCAGCAAAAAAACCGCTGAGCGCTGCCGAAACATCTATGTTTATGAGATCACCCTCTGCCAGCACTTTTTCATGAGAGGGAATGCCGTGGCAAAATTCATTGTTTACACTTATACACGTACAACCGGGAAAACCATACGTAACATATGGCGCTGATGCAGCACCAAACCCCGCTAATATTGCTGCACCAAAGTCATCCAGTTGTTTTGTTGTCATACCAGGTTGCGCATGGTTACGCATTGCTTTTAGTGTGTATGCAACAGCTTCACTAATATTGCGCATGCCCGCCAGTTCTGCTTCTTTTGTAATCGACATAGCTGTATTTTATAACATTTACCAAAAGCTAAAATTAGACCTATACAGCCTTATAAACAATTTCCAACGGCAAATGAAGGGAATATAATATGTGTATGCCCTGGCACTGTTGTATAGGGTGCAAAGCCTTGTAAAAATAACACTGGTATTGTTGATGCAACCCCGGCATATAACACAAACAGCCTGGAGAACCAGGCTGTACAATGTGTGTTTAAATAAAACCCTCGGTAATAAGTTAATGTTCTTTCAACGGGCGCAACAGGACAAAGATGCTTCGAATAAACCAGCCCGGCAAGGTGATTTTTCACAACAGCCGGTGTGATTTTTCACACCGGCAGAACATACCGGTGATGCTTCAACATGCGTCTTGTTGTCTCGTACGTGGGTCCACACGCAAAGAGTTATGTTGCTAACAGCCTTTTTATGATACCAGCTATAGTATTTCATGGCATCGCCTGTTGCGTCGCAATCAGTTCATCTGTATCTTTTCATGGCATCAACGATGCGGCATAAAATTGTGCACAAGTATAAATGCGCGGTTCGCATTGGTGCATGCCTGGTGTTTACAGCACACTGTCATTAAAGCGTGCTATGCAATATTTACCAAACCTGTTGTAGCTATGCCTGTGTGTTTTTCCTGTATTGCGCCGGTGATACGCCGGTCTTTTCTTTGAACAAGGCAGAGAAGTAATAGGTTGATTCGAAGTTGAGGGCAAATGCAACTTCTTTTACAGATTTCAAAGGATCTGACAAAAGCATTTTTGCTTTTTCGATTTTCAATTGCAACAGGTATTGGTTGGGGGCAATACCTGTATACATTTTAAAAGCTTTCCTGAACCATGCATAGCTAACGTTCAGTGTTGCCGCAACGTTCTCCATGGCTATAACCTGGTCAATGTTTTCGCGCAGTATTGTTCTTGCCCTGTTAATGATCACTTCGCTGATATTTTCTGCAGCAACCTGGCTTCTTCTTGTAATGGCATTGATCTCTCCCAGCAAATGAAGCACCATACCAGATACCAGTTGCTGGTAGCCCGGCTGCTCGTCTTTTGTTTGCTCAATAATGGCGGCCAGCAATTGCACCACTCTTTCCTGTACACCGATCCATACCAGTGCCTGCGGAGGCTGCAGAAATCTCTGTGCGGCAAGATTATCCATAATAGCACCTTTGCAGCCAACCCAGTATTCATCCCACCCCGTATTTGCTGCAGGTTTAAAACGATGCCATTCACCGGGAAATAATAAGATGATCGTACCCGCTGCCACGGTCTGTTGCGGGCAGCTTGCAGACTCGAAGACACCCTCTCCTTTTGATATGTAGATAACCTGGTATTCATCCAGCACCCGGCCCTTGCTCCAGTTGAAATAATGATGGGAAGGATGTTCTTCAGACGGGTATGCCTCTTCTTTATTGATGCGGTTGTAGCCTGCGCCCAATACACAAAGCCCCCACTGCTCATCTTCTTTACTAACCGGCAGGTATTTGTAGTAATTATTCATGGCATATCAAAAACTATATTCAAAATATCAGTTTCCGTATTGACTGCACTACAGCAATAAAATAATTTTGGTGTAAACTACGAAAAATTGCTCCGCAGTGCTGATTAAAGAACCAGGCGTACAAGAGTGCGACGCAACAAAAGCTCAATAGTTATGCTGCACCATGGCTACCAATAAATTTACAAGTTATTCCACGTGTACCATTGGCTTATTTGGTATTGGGCTGGACACTTACTGGCCGCAATTTGAAGGATTGAAGGAAAGACTGGAAGGTTACCTGGCAACGGTGGAGCAGCAGTTATCGGGCATTCATGCATCAATCGTAAATGCCGGGCTTGTTGATAACATCGATAAAGCGTTTGAAACAGGGAAACTTTTTAAAACACGGGATGTACAGGTTATTTTTTTACTGGTAACAACGTACGCTTTGTCATCTACGGTTTTACCGGTGGTACAAAAAGCAAAAGTGCCGGTGATCATCCTAAACCTTTCGCCGGAAGCAGCGATAGATTATGATGCATTCAATGCACTGCAGGACAGAACAAAGATGACGGGCGAATGGCTGGCACACTGCAATGCCTGTACAGTGCCGGAGATAGCCAATGTTTTCAGCAGGGCAGGTATACCTTTTCACCAGGTTACAGGTATGCTGCATGAGACATCATGCTGGAATGAGATAGCAGAATGGGTGGCCGCTGCTAACGTGAAACACACAATGGAATACAACCGGCTTGGTTGTATGGGGCATTACTACGGCGGCATGCTGGATATTTATACAGACCTTACACAGCAATGCGCAACTTTTGGCGGACATATGGAAATGATTGAAGTGGAAGAGCTGGCCATGCTGCGCCGATCGGTTTCCAGGGAAGCTGCCATACAAAGAATGCAGTATTTCTATGAAGCCTTCGACGTGCAGGAGGATTGCCCCGGGGAAGCACTGGAAGAGGCGGCAATTACGTCTGTAGCGCTGGATGCGCTGGCAGACAAATACCAACTCGGCTCTCTTGCCTACTACTACAAAGGCGCAGGCAACAGGGCCAATGAGGATGCCATTGCATCGATCATTCCAGGTACGTCACTGCTTACCGCGAGAGGTATTCCTGTGGCCGGGGAATACGAAATAAAAAACGCGCAGGCCATGAAGATCATGGACAGTTTTGGCGCCGGTGGTTCTTTTACAGAATACTATGCCATGGATTACCACGCTGATGTGGTACTGATGGGCCACGATGGGCCCGGGCACATTAAAATTGCAGAAGGAAAAACCAAAATAAAACCATTGCAGGTTTACCACGGCAAGGTTGGCAAAGGCTTATCTGTGGAAATGGCCGTAAAACATGGGCCAGTGACTTTACTTTCAGTGCTTTCCACGCGCAAAGGAACTGTTGAATTACTGGTTGCGGAAGGAGCATCTGTTGCAGGGCCCATACTGGAGATTGGCAATACAAACAGCCGTTACACATTCAGTATTGGCGCAAGGAATTTTGTAAACAACTGGAACAGCTATGGCCCTGCACATCATTGCGCGGTAGGTGTTGGCCATATAGCTGCCAAAATAAAAAAACTCGGGGCATTGCTTGGTATAGAAGTGCGGCAGGTTTGTTAACAGTGCCGGTGCAATGCGGGTGCTATAAATCATTATAAATGCGATTGATCATTTTGTTGCTGTTGCTTGTTTGTTCACTGCATGTATACCCCCAGGCTTACACCACAACCATCACCAACTTTCATACAAGGTTTGATGTTGCGGGAGAAGCTATTGATGCACATGACGGCGAAATTGCATGCTTCGATGGCACTTATTATCTCTATGGCACCAGTTATGGTTGTGGCTTTGAATGGGGCAATAAAGGCGCGCCGTTCTGCGGCTTTAAAGTGTATACCTCCACCGACCTTGTACACTGGACAGATAAGGGCGCATTGTTTGATGCAGGCACTGCCATCTGGCAATCACGTTGCGACGGCTCTACCTATGGCTGCTTCCGGCCGCACGTGATCTACAACAGGAAAACGGGTATGTATGTGTTATGGATCAATGTGTATGATAACAGTGTAGGTTTTCGTGTATTTACCAGCCACTCACCGGCCGGTCCTTTTACCGAAACGCCTGTACCGCGGCTGGCCGTAAACTCAGATGCACCTGTGGCAGGATTGAATAATGGTGACCATGACACATTTGTAGACACTGACGGTACCGGTTATATTGCTTATACCGACTGGCGGGCGAAAGGGGCTATTGTAATTGAAAAACTGACACCGGATTATCTTTCCGGCACAGGCGAACATGTGAAAGAAGTGACACCGGGACAAACAGAAGCGCCTTCATTGTTTCACCGGAATGGAATCTATTACATTACCTATTCAGACCCGAACTGTGGTTATTGTGCCGGTACAGGTACATCTTACAAAACAGCACCTGCACCACTGGGGCCATGGAGTGCAGGTAAAAAAATAAGTGACAGTTCCTGCGGCGGGCAGCCCTCGTTTGTTTCCGTTATCAGGCTGAAAGACGATGTAATGTATTTGTATGGCAGCGACCTTTGGAATAACGCGGCGAAGAATGAGGCGCTGGGTAACTACTACTGGGCACCACTGAGTTTTGGGCCTGATGGCGCCATTCTTCCCATGAAATGTATGGAACAGGCGTCTTTTACACTTGCTGCCGGTGCTGCCGGTAAACAGCAGGACAATACGACCACAGACGACAGGTACATGTCTTTGTGCGACATAGGCGGAGCGGTACAGCGCAGGCAATCATTTACCGCCACAAAAAGCGGCACACTCGAAAAACTAACTTATACAACGTTTAAAACCGGCTACCCGGATGCGGGGCTGCAGTTATCTGTAACAGATGCTGGCGGAAAAATACTGAGTACGGAACTTATTGCTGCAGATTCAATCGGCTGGTCGCCCGGGAACATTACGATTTACCCTGGTATAAAAGTAAAAGCCGGAAGCACTTACCAGTTGCTGCTACAGTCAGCTTCTACCAAAGGGTGTTACGGGCTGGAATATAGCTATAACGGTAACGGGTCTGCTTACAGCAAAGACAATGGTGCCAGTTTTACAACGGCGCAAAAGGGAAAACTCAAATACCAGCTTTTTATTAACAAAAGTGGTCACTAACATGTAATGGGATTAATAGTCAGGTATACGACAAACGGCGCAGAGCTTCTTTCTGTGCCTTTGTCATTTTTACGCGGTTCTGTAAGCTTACGCAACTTTTCTTTACCGCCAGCCGGGAAAAAACAGATCGCTTCAGCCGCCATAAAAACGGAACCCTGAACCGAGCGTGGCAACAGGCGATGCCATGTGTACCGGTGATGATAACATCAAAAAAAAAATACATTTATTGACGGGTAAGCCTACCGGCGCGGAACACTGCAGGGCAACACTGCCTGCATATAGCTTTCGGGCAGCGATTATTATGGTGTATCGATTGTCGGCGGCGCTTAACCAACATACCCTGATTGTTTTTTTGACCGGCATTGCAGTAAAGCAATTGCCTGTAGCAGCGTTTACCTCTCCCCTGTTAAGACAGCTTGCATGTTCCCTTTTTCTTTTACTATTAACCAGGCTACGTAGGGCGCGAACACCATTATTCCTACGATCATGGCCGCAATAGCGATGAAAAACGACGATGCCGAAAATTTGTTGCGCCATACTATCCAGAGGGCTGACAGAGCCAGGTAGCAACTAAAGTCGAGATTGAATTGGCCATTCCATGTGAATGACCTGATGTTGGAAAGAAAAATGGCAAAGATGTTTGCGCCATCCGTTTGAAAGGTCATTATTGTATAGAGCAATACCGCGATTGCCTGCATTATCAAAAACGTTACAAGAAGCTGTTTATAATTCATCGTTTGTATTATTTAATTTAATATGAACGCTTGCCGCTTATGGCATTACATTATAGCTTCAGTCTTCTACAATTACAAACTCCATCGTTTTTTCAATATGCCTGCCTGTAATGATTGCCGATGTATAGGTTAGATTGGAAGCAGCATGATACTTTGCCAGGTAAGCGCTGTTTATTTTTGGCGTAAGCAAATCGTTGTCCGTTGGAACAGATGCCCTGATGGAAAAAACAGTATCACCACATTTTATTTGCCCTGCCGGATCTTTTAAAAAAGTGTTGTACCAGCTTCTTTCTGCAAAGCCCCATGAGCGGGCAAAAATCCGGTCATCAACTACAACCATCCAGATATCCAGAAAGTCATGCCTGTCTGAACCTGCTTTGATACCTGCCAGGCTATTGTTGTTGATGTACGCCAACGCAGCTTCCTTTTTCATATGCCTGCATATATTTTATGCAAACCTATGGCGAAGCAAAAAGCCGAAAAGTCATATTATTTACTTTGCATGGAAAATTATGTGGTTGACAGCGGCTTTGATGTACGTTGCTTAAAGCATTCGCTTGTTGACCGCATTAATAAGGCAGTCCCTGTAACTTTTAGCAACGTTAATTTTTAAATCTTTGATGACTATCTGATTATCTTCGAAGTACTCAATGTTGGTAAGGTTAACGATGTATGAATTATGGATCCGCATAAACTCATCGGGCAAGCTTTCAATAAGCACTTTCATAGGCTTATAATAAACAAATCTTTTATGGTATGTTGTATAGATCTCTACATAGTTGCCCAGCCCTTTGATCACGGTGATGTCGTCAAAATATAGTTTAATAAATTTCTTGTCAGACTTTATAAACGCAAACTTTCTGTTTTCCATTGCCAGGCGTTTGAACCGTGGATTGTTTCAATAAAGAATACCAACAATAAATATACGAAAGTCTGTTGATGACGTTTGAGGTGTCAGCAGCGTTGCTTTTTATGAAGTTTAAATGCAGCAGTACAGAAAAAGAAAGATGATACCAGCAGCAGTATTTCATAGCAGCACCTGTTGCGTCGCAATCCGTTCATCTGTGGTTTTTTATGGCAGCAACGATGCGGGAGTAACGTTTTCGGATTTTCAAAGAAGCCGTTTATAATACAGCGATACGATCAGATCAGCGAAGAGTCATTTTCAGAAAACTCGTAAATGCTATGTTATTTGATGTTTATAAACTCTTCAAACCTCCTAAGCGCGTTTATGTATGCACTATGACTTCTTCTCCCAAATTCAGCTTCCAAACCAAAGGCATCATATTTCTGTATAAAATGAGCAATATTATCTGCAAGCTGATTAATGCTAACATTTTCTCTGTCGCAAATTGTTTGGATTCTATTGGAATAATCAAAAACTGTTGATGGCTTTCCTAAAGGTGTTCGTAGACTATATCCCTGTTCGATCAAATAATTTTGAAAACGCTCAAACATATTTTTCAGTTTAAATTGAAATTAGAATTATAAAAAAAATATTTCTAGATTCCTCTTGCTGCATCGCAAACCGTTCATCGTTAACTTTTCATGGCAGCAACGATGCGGGTGTAACGTCTTCGGGTTTTCGAAGAAGTCGTTTATAATACAGCAATACGCTCAAACACACCCGCAGAGTCCCTTGCAGGAGACTCTGCGGAGACGAACTTTTTATGGCATCAACGATGCGGGTGTAACGTGTTCGGGTTTTCGAAAAAAACAGTTATGATACAGTATTGTTCTCAAATTACCCGTAGAATTGCTTGCAGGAGTTGAAAGCCAATATTTGCTGATTGTAATACAACTGCTGATTGTTATTGTGCCGCTAGCCTTGCGGCAAACTTTTTCTTAACCGTTCGCCTTTTTTTGTCGTTCCAAAATTTGAAAGTAATAGCTGAATGGTTTATTGTACTTAATTACTTGTCTGTCTTCTTGTTCCCTAGGCGTTAATTCTGGTTCTTCAACTTCTTTCAATAGCTTGTAATAGTGTTTGCTTCTATTACGGTCTAGTTGTTTAATTTGTCTGATAGAATGTACATTTATAGTTAATTCCTTAAAACCATTTTTCCAACATAAGTCTGTCGATACTTCGGTAAAATTGTCAAGACCAACGCGTCCAACTGACATTCCTATAAGTCGATTTATTGCAGATTCGGTTGCAGTTCCTTTTGGTTTACGCATGCCCACTTTTATAGCATTCTTTATTTCCTTTACTATGGTCTTTTGTTTGCTGAGTTCCTTTTTTAATGATTTCTTTCTTACTCGAATTTCGCTTGAATAATTAATTTCATACCCTACAAACCCTATCCAAGGAAAACATTTGTTTTTAATTTCTCCCCATTTATAAGGTCCTTTGGATTTACCCTCCCAAAAAGGCTTGTAATTTAAGCCCCCGTTTATTAATGAAGTTAGTTCCATTTCATTTTTAAATGGATGTGGGAATAATTTTAATTCATTTAGCGTTTTTTCGTACAAGTCCTTCGCCCTTATACATTCATCTATGTTGTCTGAAAGAATAATCATATCATCACAGAATCGTTGGTAAAGAACATTAGCACCAAGCATTTTTATGTCCGCCTGATTTAGATATATGTTTGCTATAAGACCCGAAAGTGCACCCCCTTGAGGAACACCAATTCGTTCTAACGAAATGTCAGGGTAATGTTGAAATACTATATCATTCACCCAAGTAAACTCTCCATTAGGAATTTTATATGAAGCCCAATATTCTGTGTCAGTTGGCTTAGGCATATCTATGTTAAAAGCGAAGCAACTTAAATAGCTTTCAAAAATTCGAATAGGAGCATCAAGAGTTAATTCAGGGTGTAACGAAACTGATAATGAGATAAGCTCATGAAATAAAGACCTAGCTATATTATGATTTACCGTGTCATAAAATTTTTTCATATCGCATTCCACCGCATAAAGACCGTTCGAATTAACTTTATTCCTGTATTTTAAAATATCCTTTATACAATCGTGGTGTGATAAAATCTGATTCTCTTCATTTCTCTTTGCTCTAAAAGCATAAGAACTATCTTGAAAATGTTCGTCAAACAATTGCGTCAAGAATTTATTTGTAGTACTTAAAATAATTCTATCCCTTAAATTGAACATACAAATAGGACGGCATTCATTAATGCCGATATTTTTTTTCTTTTCCTTAAGTTTTGGGAAGATGAGCGGCTTTGTAACTTGATATGTTTTAGTTACAGAAAGAGCTTTTATTTCATTAACGAAATTTTTTAAATTCACAAGCCACTGTTCTTGAGATTTTCTTTTTTTATAAACATTAATAGTTTTTAATAAGGAATAGAAATTCTTATCATTAGATGTTAAGGAGTAATTACGTTTATTGATTTTTTCGTTGTTTTCTTCACCCTTTTTTATTGCAGCAATTGCTTTAAAGTTTAATCGAGAAACTTCTCCAAGTTTTAACCATTTTTTTCTTGGTGGCAAAATTGTTGCAAGAAATCGAGTTAATTCTAATTGGCATTTTTCAAATTCGTTAGATGGAGGGATATTAGATTGAGTGTGATAATTATACTTTTCGTTAGAAGTTAATAGATGAAGCAAATGCCTTTTTGATTTACTTTTAGCTAGTTTGACCCTCACTTTACATATTTGTCTAATAATGGCATCTTCACTAAAATGTTGATCAAATGTTTTCATAAGTCAAAAAATAGGGGTTCCTGTAAAGCGTTTTCACACCTATTGACAAAGATACTGACATATAATGTCGCTGCCTTGTTTTAAGCTCTCTAGGACTTTGTTGAGGAGAGTGATACTTACGAAAATTAATCCGTCTTCGGAACCCCATTTTTTTGATATTTAGTTTTATATCCTTTTTGATTTGCTAGATAAATTATACTACTGAAATTTACGTTTCCCTTTCTTGTTTCGTAACAATTCATTAGAAAGTTTGTAGAAGTAACGTCATTAAATTTATCGCTGTCTAAAGAACTTAATTGTAAAAAATAGTTTAACCCAATCTCATAAGTAAAAGTATTTGCTATTCCCATTGCCACTTTACACCATTCTTCGTAAGTATATGTAATCGACTTCTTTTTATTTTTTAAGTGCCTAATAATGTCAGTCATTATCTTTCTGTCGAACTTACTATTCTTACCCATTGGGTTGTAAAGAGAGTCAAGACTGCTGGAAAAATTAAATTTTATTTCTTTTTTTTTCGGTGCGTTGGAAGAAAATACAATGTCATCTTCGGCGATTCCAAAACTAATACAGGTTGATTTAAGAACTAGATTACTGTCGTGGGATAGAAAACAAAGTCTACTTATATCACTTCCACTTTTGTCTAATTCGATTCCGTACTTATTGAAAAAATATCCTGCTAATTTTTTAAAGGCACTTTTATGAAGAAATTCAATATCGGCAGTAATATTTTCAAACCGGTAATCTAATGCGACTAAGCCTTTAAAACCATTGTTTGAAGGTGAACGCCAGAATGCAAAAACATAATCATCATTAAGCAAACAGTTATAGGTTGTTTCTAACTGTACGGAATCAAGTCTGTCAATATCAAGTACAATTAAGTGATTGTAACTTTTAAGTTTGTCCTTTGTCCGCTTGGTATTAAAGGTTGCACTAAAAGTAACAGCTGGCAATTGCTTTTTATAGTTATCATAATACTCTTTCTCACCGTTGTGAAGTTTGTTTCTTAAGTTTTCTATTTTGGTTTTATGAACATCTGAATTAATTTGGCGTAAAATATTTACGATTGTCACCTCCATAGAAATATCTGACCACGTATTTTCCTGATGAGAAATTTTTGAACTCAATATGTCTGTAATTGAACGCATAGTCTTTTAAGGTAACGACTAACAATAAATATACAAAAGTATAAAATCGCTTCTATTTGATTTTCAACGGCTTTATGTTTTGCTATCAAAAATAGCGCAGTTTGTGCTACTTAAAAGAATAAAATGATTGCGGAGTCATATTTAAATAATATTAGGGGTTAAGCTTGCTACACAACTTCATTGGCGTTACAAATAAACTGATTATTGAGAAGATTAACAATGTGATTTTTCACAAAACGTATGTGAAAAATCACATTGTTGGTTTGGAGAATTAGTTGTATGTGCGAATGCCAAATTTATTACGTATAAAAGCGACGGTTACATAAGATTGCTACAGACAGAAAAATAACTTTAGGTGTGAATTATAGTTATATGTGTTGGGCTAATTTCCTTTGAATGGAAATGACTACTAAGTTATCAGAACACTATACGAAAGTCTCGCTGCAACTTGCATAATTGATTCATATACACTAAAATATTCTGGCAATGTTAATTTGAATTTACGTATTGCAAGTAAAAGTATAGAAATGCGATTCCAAAACTTAAAGCACTTAAAATGTATAGTAGATAGCTAGAATAGGAGAAAAAACGATGTGCTACTCCTTTTCGCCTGTTAGATGGATTATTGTATTTTTCAAAATAGCCATCACGATATCCAAATGATTCAGTTGTAATTTGATTGATGACTTTAAGTGAATCTAAAATTGACAATCGACTTCCTTCAGCAAAACTTTGATATAAATCCCGTGCATGTTTATGAGCCAGGTGCCAATCAGTTTCCGGCATATTATTTCTATACTCTAAAAGTGAGGGGATCTCAATCTTAAAGTCTTCACGGAAATATTCATAAACATCCTCAGAAGTATCACTTTCATCGAGCATTCTTGGATCATGCTGAAGCTCATTCATCTTTAATCTAATTGAAAATTGCGCTGATAAGAAGTAACCTATATATACACCAACAGCAAAAAATACTCTGCCAAGAACACCTGAAATCACAGATGATACTAAAAAAAATAATATTGTATTTACGGATGTCTTGCTAAAAAAGGAAAGTTTCTCAAGAGAAGAAACAATCAAAACAATTGTTCCTGTAGATAATCCGACTAACCAAACAATAACCCTATCAAATATCTCAGAAATTTTGAAGCCTTGATCTATCAGCTCTTTATTGTAATTATCAAAGATTTCAACTAAAGCGTCTTTTTTAGTTTTAATCATAAAGCTAATTTGAAATTATTGCCAATGATAAACATAAAAGTATTAATCCATAATTTATTACTGTAGAGAGTTTTAATTTCCGCTGTAATGAAGAATAAAGCTTTTGCTATTTAAAAGCTAAATTCTTGCGAAGTTATGTTTTGAAAATTGTTAGGTTTCAATCCAGTTATATGATTTAATTGCAATCCAAATGAACCAATAGTTTCAACAAATACAAGATGACTTTTCACAAGAATTTATGTGAAAAACCCTGTTGCTTTTTCCTACATTTTATTGTATTGCAGGTTTACTGTTAAATTAGATAGCCATAAACAACACAACACACAAATCTCCATTGATGTCTTCGCTATGACGATGCATACGCAAATGGCAGGTAAGTGATCGGCTGGTGGCCTGGTGAACAGATCGCTACAGTCGCCATGAAAACGGAACGTACAAGTGAGTGACACAACCGGCGATGCCACGAAGTACTGCTGCCGGTTGTACAATTATCTTTAACGGGTGATAACTTATGGCTGGCACTTATACCGGCACACCTTACCTTTGAAACAGTTGCCCGGGCAGGGCCAAAAAGCACTGCCGGTTCCTGCATGAAAAAATTATCGATCAAGGATATTGCCCGTATGGCGGGGGTTGCACCTTCTACCGTATCGCTGGTGCTGAACGGCAAAGCGAAAGACCGGCGCATTAGTGACAGCCTTGCGGAGAAAATAAAAAAGATTGCGAAAGAAAGCGGCTACAACCCTAACCAGGTGGCAGTGAGCCTGCGCACGGGTACCTCCAAACTGTTTGGACTGATCATTGAAGATATCTCCAACCTGTTCTTTGCACGGCTGGCCAAAGCCATAGAAGATGAAGTGATACAATATGGCTACCGCGTTATTTTTGGCAGCACCGAAAACGATACCAACAAAGGCAATGAACTGCTGAACGTATTGTTTCAGCGTAAACTGGATGGCTATATTATTGCACCTACGGCGGGCATGGAAAAAAGCGTGGCAGACCTGGTGGGTTATAACTACCCAACCGTTTTGATCGACCGTTATTTTCCGCAACAGCAAATACCTTACGCCATGACGGATAACTTAGGCGGCGGTGCTGAAGTGCTGGAATACCTGCTGCAAAAGGGTTATACAAACATCGGGCTGGTTACCTCTGACTTCCCGGTAATGCACCCGCAACAACGTGAGGCTGCCTACCGCTCTACACTTGCACTGCACAATATTCCTTACCGGCCTGAATATATTTATAAAGTGCCTTACCAAAGCCTGCAGGATGAAGCGGAATTTTTAATTGCCGCTTTTATTGAAAACACACCCGCCCTCGATGCGATCTTCTTTACCACCAACTACCTGGGTATTGCTGGCCTGCAGGGCATCAAACGCCTTGGCCTGCGCATACCGGACGATATTGCCGTGATCTGCTTTGATGACCACGACATCTTTAAACTGCACACGCCTGCTATAACTGTTGTAGAGCAGGATATTGAAGCCATCGCTAAAAATGCGATCGACCTGCTGATGAAACAATTTGGCCAGGAAAAAGAAGCCGTTATGCAATCGCATGTATTACTGAAGGGCCGCCTGATTGAACGCGAATCTGCCTGATTAATTCGTGGTAACCGCCAATGTAACAAAACCTTTTTCGGGAATGGCCAGTTGCAACTGGTTACCGTTGTCGATAACAGGTTGCTGCGTTATGTTACCAGCGAGATCTACCAACGTTACCGCCTTTATGGGGAAGTTAAATGTAAGTGTGTGCGGCTTGTTGTCGCCCTCGGCATTGAATAAACGAATAAGGTATGTACCATTTTGTTGTGTGATGGATGACAGCAACCACTTAGCATTGCCGCAATTGAGCAGGCTTTTGATGGCATTGCCGGCTACACCTGTAGTAGTGTACAACGGCTCATTCCAGTTTTGCGCTTCGGTGCAGAGCATGGCTTTCTTCCAGTTGCCCGCATGCGGAATAAGTGCATAGTTTATTTCGGTGGTACCATTGGCTGCATAATCGCGCCCCCAAAGCCCCACACCTGCATATTGTACGGTTAATGCCAGCGGAAAATTAGTACCGTGGCTATAGCTGGTGGTATGATCGGTGAATAACGCAAGCCCGTACTTTCCTGCGCCGTCTGTAACATCTGCCCAGTTGAGGATCACGTTGTTTTTGATACTGTCCCACGTGTTAAAAAAAGTATTGTCCTGCTGAGCGGCAGTAACATCGAATGGTGCATCCACATATAATTTTTGCTGTGCAAGGTTGAGCGGAAAAGTAAGGATGAGTTTTGCTGTATCGTTGTAAAAGGCTTTGTGCAGGTCTTTGCCATCGTACCCGCCATGCTGGGCATAGTCTTCTCCAATACGCGGATTAACGCTCCAGGTGATCTTTAGCGACAGGTCTATGCGCTCCATTCCCTGCTGCATGGTAATGTATTGGGTATAACGGTGTGAAGCGATCTGGTTGTGTATGGCCACGCGTATGAGCCAGGGGCCTTTGTCGAGTATTTCAACAGTAGCCCTTCTATCAAGGGATGATTCATAACCGCCTTCATCATAAAAATTGCCCTGCAATGCATTGAAACCTTTTGCGGTGTTATTGCCTGCAAACTCGTGGTTGCCGATCTTTTTTGCAATAAGACTGGTAACAGCGCCTCCCCGGTTTTTGTCAATCACCAGTATATACAGGTCGGTTTGCATAATGACAGTGTTGCCGTTTTCAACAACCATGGCCGCAGTATTTACAACAGCGTTTGTACTGCTGATCTTATACACCTTACTGCTCATGGGGGCAATGGTAGCGGGGAATACAATGGTGGTTTTGTTATTGGTCTTTACCAATTGTGCGGCTATTGTAGTGGCACCATCAGATACAGTGAAGTTCGTTTGTTGCAGCAAGGCATCGGGCAATCCGGCGGTAACCATTTCTTTGCGCCGTGCGAGGCTGCTGTTGTACACGGTGATGGCTGATTTGTCATTGCCCGGCGTGTAAAGCAGGCTGCGTATAATACTATCTGCAATATTGTTGGAGGTGGTTGTCCAGCCAACTACTTTGTCGGCCCATGTGTCGCCTTTATGGCCGTTGTATGGAACGATCCAGCAGTCGTGGTGCTGGGAAAGCAGCAAGGTTCTCCATGCTTTATCAAACGCATCCTGTTGTAACGGTTTGCTGTTTGCGATAGCATACATACCAGCCATTTTTTCGGACTGTAAAATGTTGTTCTCTGCCACACGTACCTGTTGTGCAATGCGCTGCAGTACCTGCGCGCCCCATACAAGGCTCACTTTAATATCCTGCTGCGAAACCCGCCAGCGCTGCGCGTTGGCAGTATCTGCAATGTGCGCAAAATAATTACGCCAGGTGGTGTAAACAGAAGGATCATTTTTGGAGAGCCACAGACCGTTTTTCCAGCCGGCATCCTGCAGGCACATACCTACAGGGTTTTTGATACCTGCCGCCAATGCGCTGCTGATATATGCTTTACTGTTTACCCATGCAGTGGTTTGCCAGGTAGAATTGTCTTCGAGTTGCTCAGACGCATAACGCGGTACCATTTTGATCGTGGTACCATCGGGACCAACCCAGTCCATTATTTCTCCACCGTAATTTTTTACATAACCTCCCCAGCAGGTGTTGGGGTTTTTTAGAACGGCATATTTGAAACCAAATGACCGCAATACCTGTGGCAATGCACTGGTGAAACAGGGCTCTTCTGAAGAATAAGTCTGGAAAGTTGCCTGAGGGAAATGTGATTTTATTTTTTCAATGCCATAATACAACTGGCGGATCATGCTTTCTCCGCCTGCCATGTACATGTAGCTCTGGCCATAAGCAGGGTTTACAAATTCAATCCTGGCGGCGGTAGAACTGTCGCTGAACAAAGCTTTGAAATGAGCATAACCATCAGGGTCTCTTAGCTGCACGGTATCCCATGTTTCGGGTTCTATCTCGAGGTTGATCTGCCACTGTTTGTACTTTAACAGTGTGTCTGTCATAAACTGTGTTTGCCACAATGGGTAATGGCCATAGATGCCGCCATGATAACCGTCCACGAAATAGCGTTGCTGGGCACCGGCCGGTTGTATAAAGCATAAACAACTCAGGAACATTACATAAATAGCGGTTCTTTGCATAGTATAAAATTAAGGCAGTAAAAAGGAGCATAAAAATGCTCCCTGTTTTACGCTGCTTACTTATGAGAAAATTTTGAATCGTGAATGGTCAATGGTGAATGGGCAATGGTGAATGGTCAATGGAGAAGAGTGAATCGTGGTAACTGTCATACACTTCTTTCCTTCTACCTGGTTTCTTCCACTTCTTTCCGTCTACCTGGTTTCTTCCACTTCTCTACTTCCACATCTTCCCTTCTACCTGTTTCCTTCCACCTCTCTCCTTCTACTTTTCCCCCCTGACTTCCTCCTCCTACCTTTTTGCCTTGTTTGCCTCAGTGCCTTGTTGCTTGCTGCCTCCTTGCCTCCCTACTCCTCCACTACTTCAATCACATGATTTACGGGCTTGTTGAGCGTATAAATCTTATTGATGAGCAATGCCATTTCTTCTTTCCATGTTTTGCGCACTTCGGGGAACCTTGCTTTGAGGTAAGTATCCCTGTTGCCGCCCAGGAATATATTGGTCTTCATATTGGCGTCTAATGTATCGAGTGCTGCTTCATTATCTGCAAACAACAATCCTTTATCGCGGAAGAACGAGAACTGCAGCCAGTAATACATCCTGAAACGTCTTTCGATCTCCCAGCGTTCTTCGTTGAGATACATTAATGCCAATGCCTGCTTGTATTGGGGTGTGGTGGTAATGGCCGCCATGTTGATGCCTGATGCCAGTTGTTCACCACTGAATGTACCAACCGTTTTACCATCGATATTCAGCTTATACTGCTTAGCTGGTTGCAATGCTGCTACCTGTAACTGCTCTTTGTTAAACTCCTGCATGAAAGGAATGTAGGCCAGTGCATCAGACTGGCGTTTCGTTTCCATCCAGCCACGCGGAATGGTATCGAGCGGGTAAGGCAATGACTTAGCGAGGTAATTGAATGAAAGTTTTTTACCGGAACCAACCACATTCGTGATCGTGCAATTCTCCGCTTTGTTCACTTTATTGCCTGATGCATTGATACTGATGTCTGCAACAGGTTTATTGGCCAGGCCCTGTGATTTCAGGAACACATATGCCATTATCATGTGTCCATCATTACCCGGGTGAATACGGTCTCCGCCGCAGAGGGTAAATGTTGAGTCGCGCTGTTGCTGCTGCTCATTGATGGCCGTCATGGGCCGGTTGAAATCTATAAAACCCCACCTGTTTTTTTCTGCTGAGGCCTGCTGAAATGCCGCCACTGCAAGCATGGCTTTTGCTTTGCCCGGGAAATAGTTATTGGGCTTTTTCACCGTTTCATCATAAGGAGAAGATACGATGAGAATCTTTTTAATACCTGCGTGAGCCTTTAGCTTTTGCTCGATCTTTTGATAACTTTCGTATGATTGCCTGATACGCTCTTTAGCAATGGAATCTGCTTCCGGCTTAGGTTTCAGGAAGTCGTAGTAACCTACATCGTTCATGCCGAAAGTAAGCGTAATGATATTGGGGTTGTGTACAAAAATGTCATCATCCATTCTTTTGTAGATCTGCTCTGCCACATCGCCGCCAATACCCGAATTGAATACATCGATGCGCTCATTGGGAAACCGCGTCATATAGTACAGCCAGATGTACGAATGATAGTGGCCACCATCTGTAATGCTGTTGCCTGTAAATGCAATCCTGTCTCCTTTTTTAAATCTCTCTACCGGCTGCACCTGTGCATTTGCCGTGGTGCATACTGTAACAATGGCGGTAAGTGCTGCGAACTTCCTGATCATATTTTGTAGGCGGTTTTGTATAAGTAACATTACAGGCTTTTTACCTCTATCCTTTTACTAAAAAGTAACACTGCTTTAAAAGATCAGTTGCATGGGCACCCGGATGGCTTTGAGCCGGTAGTAATCCGGGTTTAGGCGGCCATTGATACAGGTTTCCACGCAGGTGCCATAACCATTGATAGAATAAGTGATGAGTAACTCTTCCTTGTCATTGATAAAACCAGGATGTGCCACTGTTGTATAAAAAAAAGGATAATGACCCTGTAAAGTGTCATCAATGGTGTAGATCGTTTTTCTTCCGGTAAACGGACCGGTAAGATGATCACTAAAAGAGGTATAAATATCTTTTCCTGCATCGCAGTTGATGCTGAGCGCAGAGCTTACCAGTAACAGCTTGTCTTTTACCTTACTGATGTGAAAAGTTCCTGATACCCCATCCTGCGATGCAATGGCCTTTGCCAGCCGCACATCTGCCTGCCACTTTGTGCCGTTCCAAAACTGCCATTCTTTTGTTGGCTTATTTGCTTTGAACCTTGCCACATACAAATTGTTGGTGAGGTAATGCAGTTTTTGTCCATATGCATACACATACCCATCGGCAGATAGTATGAAGCCAATACCAAAATTTATTTCCTGAAAGCCTGGCAATACCTCATAGCCCACCACTTTCATGGAAGGGTAGTGAATCTTTGCCATTACATCATTGCCCGCTGCTGCAAAACCAAACGCCCCACTACCTGCATTCTTCAGGCTGCCGCAATACACATACACAGTGTCTTTTAATTGTATGCCGGCGCCGGGCCACATAAAGAACGTATCGCTAGCATTATTCTTCAGATAACTTTTGATACCGCTGCTGTTGCCGGTGAGTGTTGTGGTGGCACGCCAGTCCCAGTTATTGGCGGGTTGTAATACAGCGGCATTGCGCACCTGGAACAAACAGGGAATGGTGCCGGTTGCTGCATCATAATCGTCAATGTGACTGTCACCCATCAACCACAGAGTAGAACCATCTGCAAGTGTTGCTGTTAGCCCGCCATCGCTGGCAATCCAGCCGGCAGTTCTGCGGAAGAAATTGATAACAGTTGAATCTTTATACACTTTTTGCGCGGTGAGCAACTGTATTGATAATATAAAAAGCAGTACAACAATCAACAAAGGTTTTTTCATACAATGGTTATTTAGCAGTATGGTTATAACAAGCGCAAACAGTCATTGTCACGCGAAAAAAGATTACCCGCTATTACAGGCCTTAAGAACTGTTGTTATGCCTGTGTGTACGGGCATGCATAAAAATATCGCGTAAAGAAAAGGTATCATTACGCGGCTGCCATTACTTTTGGTAATTATATACTGAAGCTGGTGCTGCACAATGATCAGCAGTACAAGTGAGTGACACAAGGGACGATGCCACATATTCATTTGCCGGTTCCCCAAAAAATACCATCATGAAAAAGATCCTGTTATTGTTTACTGTAACCTGTATAGCATGCCATGTTTTTGCAACGGTAAAACTGCACAACATTTTTCAAAGTAATATGGTGTTGCAGCGCGATATGCCCTGCACCATCTGGGGATGGGCAGACAAAAGTGAAAAGATCAGTGTTACCATTGATAATGTTACGTATAAAACAAAGGCCGGCAAAGACGGAAGCTGGAAGATTGTTGTGCCAAAACACGATGCCGGCGGGCCTTTCAGCGTAATAGTAAAAGGCAGCAACACCATACAACTCGACAATATTTTATACGGCGATATCTGGCTCTGCGGCGGGCAGAGCAACATGCAGTTTCGCGTAAATGAAATTGCGGTGAAAGAAACAGACGCGCAACGCAACAACAACAATAACATCAGGCTGTTCACAGCAGGTCTTTCCACCAATTATGTACCGCAGGACACACTCTCCGGTGGCCAATGGAAAATATGCGATATCAAAACCATACAGGATTTTTCCGCGGTTGGCTTTTTCTTTGGCCGGCACCTGCAGGAAAACCTGCACATACCTATTGGTCTGATTGCTGATAATCTTGGTGCAACCGCTGTTGAAACATGGATGAGTAATGATGCACTGATGACAATGCCACAGTTCAAAGATTATTACGACACCTACCTTGCCCCCGGCAAAAATTTTGCAACTGTAAGAACCGAATTCGAAAAAATAAAACCCGAATGGGAAAAGAACTTTTACCTCGCCAATGATCCCGGCCTTGTTGAAAAATGGTATGATACAAGCACCAATACCAGCGGCTGGAAAACATTGCAGGTGCCGGGCTACTGGAACAATGATGAACTCACCAATTTTGACGGTGCTGTATGGATGCGCAGAACATTTGACCTGCCTGCAGACTACAAAGGCAACACATTTAATGTAAGCCTTGGCCAGCTTGATGACTATGATATAACCTGGGTAAACGGTCATCAAGTTGGTGAAACACTGGGCAATTTTAACTGGCGCAATTACAGCGTGCCCGTTGAATACCTGCAACCGAAAAACAACGTGATCGTTGTGCGCATTTTTGATGCGGGCAATAAAGGCGGTATCTATAACATGTTCTGGGATCCACGCCTGGCGGGCACCTGGCAATACAGGACCGGTGCAAAGATCAATGCAGCAGATTTTACCAAACCACTTGTTGTAAATGATTATGTATTCAGCTCTCCTGCACTGCTGTACAACGGTTGTATAGCACCCATTACCAACCTTGCTATAAAAGGCGTAATATGGTACCAGGGCGAAGGCAATGCATCAAGAGCAGAAGAATATAAAACGTTGTTCCCTGCCATGATCAATAACTGGCGCAACAAGTTTAAGCAGGATAGTTTGCCGTTTCTTTTTGTACAACTGGCCAATTATATGCAGGAACCTGCAATGCCCGGTAACAGCGAGTGGGCGGAGCTAAGAGAGGCACAGGCCGCCGCATTGCAACTGCCCAATACCGGTATGGCCACCGCCATTGATATTGGTGAAGCAAATGACATACACCCCAAAAACAAGAAAGACGTGGGTATACGCTTAGGGCTTGCCGCACTTAAAAATATTTACGATGTTGATACGGCTTATACCAGTCCGTTATACGAAAGCATGACCGTTAGCGGAGACAGTATTATTGTTTCTTTCAGCGGTAACCCTGAGCTGAAGTCAACTGACAAATATGGCTATATCAACGGCTTTGCCATTGCAGGTAAAGACAACGTGTTTCACTGGGCGCAGGCATACATCAGCAACAATACCGTAGTGGTGTACAGCAGCGCGGTAAAATCGCCGGTAGCGGTTCGCTATGCATGGGCAGATAACCCGGGAACGTTAAACCTCTATAGCAGCAAAGGCTTGCCGGTGGCGCCTTTCAGAACAGACAGTCTTCCTGCCATTACTGCGGGCAGGCTGTTTGAATATATTCCGTAAGGATTTTTGTGTACGGGCAGCAGTACATGTGGCATCACCTGTTGTGTCACTCACTTGTACGGTGGAAGCATGATGGAGCAAACGAGGAGACAGCAGCGGAGAAAGCCCCCACAGGCACGTATAACAACACAGTAAAATCAACCAATGTATCCCAACCTGTATTATTTTTTTAATGAGGCGTTTGATGTTTCGATCCCGGTACTACGGCACATCAACACGGCAGGTTTTTTTATTGCGCTGTGCTTCTTTCCCGCAGCATGGATCTGGAAAAAGTGCATGATCGAAAAAGAAGGTAAAGGATTGCTTTTACCCGTAAAACGTGTGTTGTACAAAGGCTCTGCTCATCCCGTCACATATTATGCTTACCCGCATGAAACAACAGAACCTGTTATCATTATTGCCGCAGTTACCGGTATCATAGGGTCGAAGATCTCCGGTGCACTCGAAGAGCCGGCCTTGTTCCTGCAGGATGCTTTGGGGGAACTGCTGTCCACATCGGGCTTTAGTTTTTATGGTGGCCTTGTACTGGCTTCCGTAGTTATCTGGTTTTATTACCAGCGCAGAGGCATGCGGCCGCTGATTATTGCAGATTGCATGACACCCGCTTTTATGATTGCATATGGTGTAGGCAGGCTGGGTTGTCATTTCTCCGGCGATGGAGACTGGGGCGTAACAAACTTCAATGCCAAACCGGTAAGCTGGCTGCCAGGCTGGGCATGGGCTTACCGCTATCCTCACAATACATTAAGAGAAGGTGTATACATACCAGGCTGTACATGGGATGATTACTGCAACCAGCTTGGTGCGCCTGTGTACCCCACGTCTTTATACGAAGCTGTGGTTTGTATAACGCTTTGCTTTGTGCTGTACAGTATGCGGAACAGGTTTAAGTATGCCGGGCAGTTGTGGGCAGTTTATCTTGTACTCAACGGCATTGAAAGGTTTTTGATAGAACAGATCAGGATCAACAGTCATTACAACATACTGGGTATTGCTGTTACACAGGGAGAAATGTTTGCGCTTCTTTTTGTGGCCACCGGTCTTATACTATTCTACAGCATCCCTGCCTATAAAAAGCATATCGACTATGCGGCGCTAAGTGGATCCCGGTTGCAACATCCTGTTACGGACAGCCGCAACAACCAAACCGATAGCGCAGATATAAACGAATAAGAAAGGATAGGCAGCAGCCAGTGTAACGTTATCGTACTGGTTTACCGTAACCATTTTTACAAAGGCCTGGTCGTCTCTCACCTGCAAAGCCACTTCACCGGTTGCTTTTACCTGGCCGGTATAACCATTGTTGCTGCAAACGAGCACATCTCTCCTGCATTCTACCGCCCTTAATTTTACATTCCAGAAATGCAGGTCTGCAAGGTAAGTCTCCCTGAACCAGCCGTCGTTGCTGAGGTTGGCCAGCCAGGTAGCCCCTTTACGTACGGGCTCTGCAGCGGCCTGTGGCAAAGTAGATTCATTGCAGATCATTACGCCGATACTGCCATAAGCTGTTTGCAGCGGTGTTGTTGCCGCACCCGGCTGCACCATAAAACCACCGCTTGACAAAAACGGGAATGACAGCCCTGCAACATCCTGCTCAATAAAAGATAACAGCCTTTGTTTATCGTACCTGCCTGCCACCCTGCCGTCTTTGTTGATGGCATATACTGAGTTGAACACCACGTTATCGGCGAAGTCTGTATTGATACCGAGCAAATGCATGGGCCCTGCAGCAGATGATATCCGCAGCATCTCTTTTACGAGGTCATCATCAGGGCGGTATGTCCATGGCACGGCAGACTCCGACCACATCATTACGCCGGGCTTTTGAGCGGCAGCAATACTATCCAGTGCAAAAAGAGCCGCAACCAGTTTGTTGCCATTCTGATCATCCCAGCGAATTTCTGGTTCTATGTTTTGATTGAGCAATGCAACAGTTACGGGTGCTGCTACCGGCTGCTCTTTTGAAAAGCCTGCATACAACGCAGAACCCCATACAACATATACACATGCAGTAATTGCGGGATATACTATTATTGTCCATTTTCTTTTAGCGATGGTGTATGCCAGCAGGTAATTGACCATTACCACTACAAAACTGAGTATGTGCATACCGAATACAGACGCAGGCTGGATGGTATACAAATTGGCCAGCAGGCCATTGCCTGCATGGAAACCAAACCAGGGCATGCCTGTTGTAAGATTCATATACAGCGCCTCGGCAACCGCATAAACAGCGGCAACAATTACAGCATCGGCAATAAAACTGAAACGTGTTTGCCTGCGCTGCTTCAGCAGTGCAAACAACCAGTTGATGAAGCCAAAATATGCAGCAAGAAAAACAACGGATAATACATATACGGCTATACCATACAGGTTTGTACTGCTGCCGGTAAAACGTGCAGCACCCGGCACCATCCAGTAAAAAGATGGTAAACCCAGCGCCACGCCAAATGCAATGCCTGCACGTAACGCGTTTCCTGTACCGGCATTGACCAATGCAAAAAACAGCGGAACAAGATATAACCAGCTTAACCAGAAGTTTGGATGTGTGGCTGCGCCTGTGGCCAGCAAGCCTGAAACAATTGCGGGTAGAATATAGCTGGTAAAAGATGAACGCATGATTTGCAAGATAGGGAACTTTATAGTGTTGAATTTTGTGTTTGGCGTTATTATGTTTTTATACAGAATGGCCTGGCGCGTAAGCGGCCAGGCCATTTGTTATTTTGAGGACTTTGTACAACCTGCGTTGCTATACCCGGAAGGGCTGACAAATGTGATACAGTACAAGTGTGCGACGCAACGGAAGCCTCATGCATATACTGTTGCCCGGCCCATTATTGTATTTACTAAAAACCTACCTGTATACCAAGGTTCATTACACGCTGGTTAAGGTATGCATCGCCTGCTGTGTTGGATGATATTTCAGGGTCTTGCTGGTACAATGAAAAGTTTGACCATGTAAACAGGTTGTATGCACTGAAGTAGAGCCTTGCATTGCTAATGTTGAACGGCAACAGCTTTTCGGGCAACCTGTAACCGATCTCCACTGTCTTCATACGCACATAATGTGCATTGAGTAACCAGAATGTAGACGGATACACAGATGGGCTGCTGACACCCGCCTGGTTAGATGTAAGCCTGGGGAACTTTGCGTTGTCGGCATTATCGGGCGTCCACCGTAACTGGTGAATGGGTTGCATCTGGCTCCTGAACGGTTCTATACCGATGCCCTGTACCGCAAAACTGTAATTGAATGCGCCCTGGAAAAGTACGCTTACATCAAGCCCTTTGTAGTGTACACCAAGCGTAATACCAAGCGATGTGTTTGGAATGTTTGGTTTGCCTATCGGGCCCTGGTCGCGCTCATCAATTACACCATCGCCATTGAGGTCTGCATATTTTAAATCCCCGGGTTTGATGATCGACGGATCAACATTTGGTTTCGGACTTTTATCGATGTCTTCCTGGTTTTCGTAAAAACCTACCCATGTGTAACCAAATGGCTGACCGATCGGGTGGCCTGTTCTTGCAAGCCAGGGGTATGCGGGCAATGGTTCATCCTGGAAAACGATTTTGTTTTTGGCGTAGGAGAAAACGGCAGTAATGTCGTACGCTACTTTGCCAATGTTATCCTGGAAACGTACCTGCCCATCCCAGCCGCGGTTGCGCACACTGGCAAGGTTTTCCCTTGCAAAGCCCACACCAAGAATAGCAGAGATAGAACCGGGATAAAATAACTGGTCGTAACGGAAATCATCGAAAAAATCTACGGTAACCGAAAGCTTGTCTTTAAACATGTTTACATCCAGGCCAATATCTTTCTTGCGTGCTTTTTCCCAGCTTACCATGGCATTGCCAAGGCTACCTTCATAAATACCCGCTACGCTATTGCTGGACTGACCGAATGAGTAACCGCCACCTCGGTAATAAAACTGTTCATACAGGTAGCGGCCATCGGGCACCGCATCTGAGCCCACCCAGCCGAAAGAGCCGCGCAGTTTGAACAACTGTATAAACGGAAACCGGTCTTTGAAGAATTTTTCTTCTGCCAGGTTCCAGCCCACACCCACTGCAGGGAAGAAACCAAAACGGTTACCCGCACTAAACCTGTCTGAACCATTGTAGCCTGCATTGAAATCCAACAAATATTTTCTTTTGAAATCATACCCGAGTTTCAACGTAAAACCCTGGAATTTTTCGGGCACCTGCAACTGGTTGGTAAAAAAGTTTTTCGCTGTGTAGTTAGTCTGGTTGAGCAGTGCCATGCCAGAGAAATGATGCTCGCCAAACAGGCGGTCGTAGTTTAGGAAAGCCTGCAGGTTTACCCTTTTATCAAACAGGTTATTGCCCGCACGCAGTGCAAAATTGCTGAGTGTATAATTGTTGTGTTTACTGGTAGTGTACACCCCTGTTGTGGGGTCGTAGTGGAATGCAGGCGGCACCTCGCCGCGTTGCAATGTCCTGGTAATATCAGAGGTATTGCTGTATGCAAGCCGGCCTTCGAATGACAAACCCCTGGTGATAAAATCGAGCTTTTCTGTTACGCCAAACAACGTGTTAAAGTCTGTTCTGCTGGTACGGGTATAGCCCATGGTAGCCAGCCTTGCATTGATGGTAGGCTCATTGCTCAGGTTTGGACCGTACGCCCATGCATAGCTGCCATTGGGGTTTAGCACCGGCGCCGCATAAGGCGTAATAATAGAGAAGTCGTATATCTCCTGCATAATGCCGGAAACACCATTACTGAAATAGGGATAAAACAACGGCTGATTGATCTGACCGAACCTGCCCGTAACATCGAGCCTGATCTTTAACGATTTGGTGGCCTGTATATCGAGGTTGCTCCTGAAATTATACCTGCGGAAAAAGTAGTTGTTCTTTACACCCTGGTTACGTGGGTCAGTAAAATCATTGAGGTTCCCATTTTGTGTAAACGCACCGGCAGAGATAAAGTATTTTACATTGTCTGTACCGCCCGATATATCAACATTGGTATTTGCCTGCAGGGCGAAAGGTTTAAACACTACATCGTACCAGTTTACATCAGGGTGGCCGTAAGGGTCATCACCTGACTTGTACAGGTCGAGATCCTGTTGTGTAAAACGCGGCTGCAGGCCATCATTGCTCAATGCTTCATTTACGAGCGATGCGGTTTCGTATGCGTTTAAAAACCTGGGTACTTTGGTGGGCGATTGCATACCTGTCTCCACCCTTGCATTTACTTTTGGTACGCCCAGCGCACCGCGTCTTGTTTTTACGATCAACACACCATTGGCGCCTTTGATGCCATAGATGGCGGTGGTAGAGGCATCTTTCAAAATAGAAATGCTCTCGATCTCATTTACGTTTATCTGCGAGAGCTGTTCGTATGTATACTCAATATCATCAACGATGATCAGCGGCTTGTTACCATCACCATTCAAAGAACTGATACCCCGGATAAAAAAGTCTGACGCATCCCTGCCCGGCTGCCCGCCACGCTGTACAGAGAAGAAACCCGGAAGCTTACCCTGCAAGGAATTTTGAACATTGGCTGTTGGAATATTGCGTATGGCATCTGCAGAAATAGAACTTACTGCACCGGTGTTTGT
Source organism: Panacibacter microcysteis (assembly GCF_015831355.1). NCBI lineage: Bacteria > Pseudomonadati > Bacteroidota > Chitinophagia > Chitinophagales > Chitinophagaceae > Panacibacter > Panacibacter microcysteis. The sequence goes on along the minus strand of NZ_JADWYR010000003.1, from coordinate 144,165 downwards.
TACCCTTTTCTTGGTACCATAGCCCACTACAATCACCTGGTCGAGACCCTGCTCAGAGGGCTGCATCGTTACTTCAATGTCGCGGTCGCCGGCTTCTACTTTCAGTTCCTGGTCTGCATAGCCAACGCGTTTAAATACCAACGTCATCGTCTTGCCTTTCAGGGCAATGCTAAACTTACCATTCTGGTCTGCAATGGTACCGTTGGTGGTTAGCCCTTTTTCCTGTACGGTTGTTTCTGCCAGCGGCCCGTTTGCATCTTTAATGGTACCACGTATTGTTATGCTTTGCGCACACACTGAACCTGTAATGATCAATGCAAAAAACAATAGTAATAGTTGCGCTCTTTTCATAAAGCTCTGCGTTAATATTTTTTATATGCGCCCGCTTTGCAGGCGTTGATTGTTATTCTCTGTGGCGTGCCCCTCCGGGTCGGGCTATCCGCTGCAATTTTTTTGTTCGTGCCTCACAAAAAAGATTTCCGCTGCTATCCCTCACGCATGGGTGCGGTCTCCGCGCTGCTGGTCTCACCGGTTATGGCTTCACACAACCTCATCAGACCCGGACGGTCAGATTAGGTTCCCTGCTGCATAGAGAACCATCTGTACAAGTGAGTGACACAACAGGCGATGCCACATGCACCACAGCCGGCAACCTCATCTCTTGTCTTTCCATATTACCCCGCATCACCAACCGCACATCGCAAAACCTTTTACCAGCCCGGGTTCTGCCGCATGTTGCTATTACTGATCATCTCGTTATAAGGAACCGGGTAATAGTAATCTTTTGCAGCCATAAACACCGGTTGTATAACAGGTTCTATATTGTAGGTAAAGCTGCCCGATGCATTTTTGATAATGCTCATACCATGCAGCGGATCTGCATATACCTGCTCTGCAATCTTCCAGCGGCGTATATCCCAGAAACGGTGTTCCTCAAAAGCAAATTCTTTCCGGCGCTCATTGCGGATGATATCTCTCATCTGCTCTTTGGACAAACCTGCATCAAGCGTAAAAGGATTGAGGCCTGCGCGGCTACGCACCGCTTCAACGGCTGTATATACCTCAGTACCGGGGCCGGAGAATTCGTTCAGGGCTTCTGCATAGCTTAACAGTATATCTGCATAACGGAAGTAAATCCAGTCGTGGTAGCTGTCCCCATACTGCGTTTGCGTGGAATAATCGGCCATAAACTTACAGGTATAGTATCCTGTTTTAGTTTGTGTACCGGCGGAAGCACCGGGGCCACTAAGACCACCTACAAAAGTTTCCAGCGTGGTATTGAGCCATGGTGCGCCATTGTATAAAATAGTTGCATAAAAACGCGGATCGCGGTTTGCGTAAGGATTGTTGGCATCATAACCAGAAGCGGGGTCTGTAATGGGTTTACCATTTGCCATGCCGTATGCATCTACCAGTTCCTGCGTAGGACTGGTATAGCCCAGTGCAGGTGCGGAGGAAAAGTTTGGCGGACCATTCTGGTTTTCCACGCTCCGGCCCCTGCCCTGCAGTTTTGCAAAAATAATTTCATTGTTACGCTGGCTGATAAACACAGACCTGAAGTCGGGATCGAGCTGGTAAACACCAATATCCATTACCTGCTTAGCAGCATTGGCTGCAAGCTGCCAGCGGTTTGCATCGTACGTTGGGTAGCCGTTGAGCGTATCTCCTATTTCATTGCCGTTGTACAAAGGGCTTGCGGCAAACAACAATACCTGTGCTTTTAATGCCATGGCACCTGCCTGGGACCAGCGCCCAAGATTGATGTCATCTACAGGGTCTGTACGCAGGCTGTCTATAGCCCGGTCGCATTCGGTTACGATATAATCTACACACCTTGCAAAAGAGCTGCGTGGAATTTCCACATTGTCTTCGAGCCCTTTTACGGAATCGCCCACAATAGCCACGCCACCCCAACGCCTTACCAGCTCCCAGTAAAAAAAGGCACGCATAACCCTTGCCTCACCAAAGCGGGAACGCTTTTCGTAGGCGCTCTTCAGTGGTACTATACCAAAATTGTTGAGAAAGTCTGTACAGCGGCGGATACCCGTGTATGCATTTGCCCATGCACCTGCATCAGGATTATCAAAAATGGTAATACCACCGGTAAGCATTTTTTGCACCTCTGTAACAGATGTACGCGATGGTATGGCATCATCAGATGCGGCATCCAGGTAATCGCTTCCGATACGGTTATAACCATTGGGCAATAATGCATAAATACCCGTCAGGTATTGGTTTGCATAGTTGCCGTTGGAATCGAGCGGATCCCAGATATACTCTCCTGTTACCTGCTCTACGGGCACGGGCTCGTATGTTTTTGAACAGGAAAATAATATGGTTATGCCTGCAAGTGCAACACATAAAAACAAAGAATATTTTTTCATACGTATTATTCCGTTGCGGTGATTTCGAATTAAAACTTAATGTTTAAACCAAAGTTGATTACACGCTGTATGGGATATACCTGGCCATTTACTTCAGGATCTAACCTGTTGTAAGCGGCCTGTGTAAATAGATTGAGGCCATTGGCAAATAACCTTACCGTTGAAACCTTCAGGTGCTTTGTTACTTTAAATGGCAGTGTATAGCCAAGCTCTACATTTTTCAGCCGGAAGTAATCACCATCATGCTGCCAGAAAGTGCTGTTCCTCGCAAGCAGGAAAGGGTCGTTATTGGCATTGATACCAGGCGTAAGACGCGGGTAACCGGCCGTTGTTGCCGTTTCGGGCGTCCAGCGGTTGATGATGTAATCAAAACCCTGCTGCGAGCCTGAACCAAATGCGTAATCATTTGAGAAATAGGTCCTGTTTTGTACACCCTGCAGCAATACGCTTACATCAAAACCTTTGTAACTGAAACCGGCGGTAACACCGTAATACATGAATGGCTTTGAAGAGCTGATAAGCGTCTCATCGTACTGGTTGATGACCCCATCGCTGTTTAGGTCGCGGTATTTGATATCACCGGGCTGTAATGTATAACCGGCTACAGATGCTGCAGATTCTGCCTCTTTCTGGTCCTGTATAAAACCATCGGCTATATAACCAAATGTTGCGCCTACAGGGTTTCCCGTGCGTACGTTCCATGCATAGCTGCGCACCTGCTCGTCCATATACAGGATCTTTGATTGCTCAAAGGAAATATTGCCCGTCAGAAAATAATTGAAGTCTTTGATATTGTTCCTGTAAGTGGCAGACACTTCAACACCGGTAAATTTGTTTACTCCCAGGTTTTCTACCGGGTATGCTATACCGATAATGGTACTTTGTTTACCGGGCTGTTGCATGAGGTCGTAATAGCGATTGTTATAATACTCTGCAGTAAAGCTGAATTTGTTTCCAAACAATGCAATGTCTATACCTGCATTGTATTTATCAGCTTTCTCCCACGTTACATTGGGGTTTGCCAGTATAGACTGCTGCGAGATAAACTGTGTAACCCTGCCCACACCATACGGATAACTGGAGAATACATAATCACTCTGGAACGCTTCTCTCCAGGTAAAGTAACCCACGTTAACGTTACCGGTTTTGCCATATGTGCCACGCAGCTTTATCTTGTTGATCCAGGCAAGGCTGCTGTTGTCTTTTATAAAGTTTTCTTTAGCCACATCCCAACCTATGCCGGCAGCATAGAATAACCCGAATTGTTTACCCGGCGGGTAGCGGTCATTACCACTATAATTCACGGCACCTTCCAAAAAATATTTTCCATTATAATCGTAGGTGGCATTGAAAGCAAAATTCCGGTTCGCTTCAGGCAGATCGTAGTTGAAGATGGAAGAGTTGTAATCGAAAAACAGTTTGCCTGCAAAATTGTTTTTACCAAAAGAGCGGTTGTAGCCTACTGCGGTCTGCAGGTAGAAATACTGTGCACTGTATGTAAGCGCAAATGTATTTGCCTGGTCTATGATATTACCATAACGAGCATACGTGGAATCTCCATCGGGAGAAATATTAAACTTGAACGAAGGCGCAACACTGCTCCTGTCTGTAAGGTTGGAAGCATACACGGATAAATTGCTCTGCGCCCTTGCCCATAAGCCTTTCACCCACCTGTCAAACTTATAGTTCAACACAATGTTTGCCATAATATCTCTTGTATAATCCTGCAGGTAACCGGAACGGTTAACCATACCATAGAGGTTGCGCTGGTAAATAGAAGAGCCGCCAAGCGAACCATCCGGGTTAAAAACAGGATAAGCACTATTTGGTGTGGTGTACAAACCGCTGATAACAGCATCAGTACCGGCACCGGGCTGGTTGCCATCCTGTATACGGCCAAATATCTGCAACTGTGCTTTGAAGTCTTTGGTTACATCAACATCAATATTTGTATTGATGGTATAGCGCTTTATAGAATTGTTTGTTTCATATGCAGGATTATCTGACTTAAATAAACCCTGCTGATTTAAATAGCCCAAACCCACCGTATATCTTGCAGAACGGCCACCGCCGGAAATATTTAAAGAGTAACGGTTAATCAGCGAGCTTTTATTTAAAATAGTATTGAACCAGTCAACATCAGGATGTGTATAAGGACTGCTGTGATCGCGGTACTTTGCAAAATCATCATATGCATATGCAAGAGGAAGGTTTTGGTTAGACAATGCTTCATTGTATAAATAAGCATACTGGTAAGCCGGCAACGTTGTTGGCAAACTCAGTGGTGACTGCCTGCCAAGCTGCGCGGTAAATGATACATGCGGTGTACCCTGCATAGGCTTTTTTGTGGTAACCAGTATTACACCCCGTGAACTTCTTTGCCCGAGTAAGATGGTAGACAAACCGTCTTTCAGCACAGAAACCGATTCTATGTTTTCCGGGTCTATAGTATAAATATCACGCTGTACGCCATCTATGATCGTTATGGGTGCCTGGCCGCGCAGGCGCAACGAAATTTCTGTATTATCGTTTGGTCCTTTCAGCCCCTTGGTGTTGTCTGTAGGAAATGTACCAAACACACCATCTGTAGAAGAAGTAGATGCTGTTACCGTAGCTGCCCAGCCACGGGTTTGCTGCGTATACAGCCCGGGCAACCTGCCGGCGAGTGCGTAAGCGTATAACGGTGCAGGCGTTGATGTTAACTGCCCTGAGTATACCGTAGATACCGAGCCAAGAATTTTATCTGCTTTTCTTGTATCGTACAAAACATCAATACTGTTGTTTTGCGGAAACAGGCTGCGTACAAGCTTTACAACAGTTTTACCAGTTGTAACTTTCCATGCGTACTGCTCAAATGACGGATGCGTAAACAACAGCACCGCATTGGCTGCAGCCTGTATTTCAAATGCACCCTCATCATCTGTGGTAACAAGATTGGATGTACCTGACACGGCAACCGTTACAGCCGGTAAAGGGTGGCCATAATCATCCAGTACCACGCCTGTTACACTTTGTACAGACTGTGCCTGCACCTTTAACACCTGCAGAAATATTACGAGCAATAACAATCGTCTCATAAAGCGTTATTTAAAACTTCTTTGTTGTTGGTTTAATGCTTACCGCATGTTTGCGCCTGCGGCCCGGCTGTTTATGTAAGCACTGTTACACCCGGAACTGTTGCGGCAGGCACTGCAGTACAAGTGTGCGACGCAACGATGCTTCATTGAAAAACTGCTGCCGGGCTACAAAAAATTCTTACTGTTATGCACGGGTTATCATTGTGTGAGCTGCATTGCTACTATCATCGCCTGTTGTGTCACTCACTTCAGCTTTTGCAAATACTTCGGCACAGTGCGGCCCCGCTTACATGTTCTTACTTTACTTGCATTTAAACGTGTACACAAAAGGATCTGCCGTATTTGCAAAACCGGTTTTAAGTGTACCTGTTTTATCAGTGAAATAATATTCCATACGCTGCAGTTCTTTACCTGCCGGTAAACTGAAATGTTTTGCAGGCCAGAAATCGATGCGCCATTTTTTGAAAGCAAAAGTTCTCAGCAGGTTGCTTTCATTCTTTTCGCAGTTTTCTATCACTTCGCCATCTGTTGTATAAACCTTTGCGCAGAGGTATATCTCCTGCTCATTTGCAAGCTGCGATATATCGAGGTTTGCATCGTACTTAAGTGTTATAATGTCGTTGGCAAGGGCATTGGAAGGCTCGCCAATACCAATTTGCGGGTTACAGAAATCCTGTATATCGCCTTCTCCGTTTACGACTGCCAGGCAATTACCAAATGCGCTGGTATAAAAGCCTGAAAAGAAATCAGACAGGCCATCATTGTCTTCGCACATGGCATAACCTGGTTTGAACTGGAGGTTGGCATTGGCTGTTTTGATGTTGATATACACTTTACCATTGAGCGTGGAACCATTGGGTACAACAAATTTGATGTCTGACCAGAACACTACCCACTCCATATCATCTATAAGGTTGGGACCAATACCAAACTTTTTCATGAATGCATCTTTCCATGGCAACTTGCTATCGGGCTCTACCGCGCTTGCTGGTATTACGCTCATCGTAGCATCGCCGGATGACCCTTCGAGGAACATTTTCGTGGTTGCTGCTGCGTTCCATGACTTTGGTACGCAGATACCGATCACCTGCCTGTCGTTATGATCATTGTTGGTTTCTTTCCATTGTATGCTTAGCACAATCTTCGCCGTATCGCCTGCATTTACTTCGTTGGGCTGGCTGATATTCGTGATGGTAGACACACACGCTGCTACGGCAAGACCAATCAGGCCCGCTACAGCAAGAAAATATATTCTTTGCCTTGTTCTTTTTCTTTTAAGAATGGTGGTTACTTTTTGCATATGGCACTATTGCATTTTTTCCAATGTATATACGTATGTGTTTTTATTGCAACCCGGGCTGAGGGTAATATTGAGACTCCTGTTTCCTTTGATAACCGGTGTGGTAATACTGCCCGAAACAGAATCCTGCGCATTGGCAGGCACAAACGACAAATGATACGGGTACTGCGGATCATCTGCCTGCCAGTTGCCTGCGGCGCCCACCAGGAATGGCAGTTTGTTTTCACCGAGCGTATAGCTGTTATCATCATTCAGCACCAGCCTGAAGCCGGATGAATCTACCCATTCGGTTATATCGGCTGCATTCCTGGTAACCCTGGAGATGCGCCATGTACCTGCAAGATCTTTTTGTGGTTCTATCAACACATCTTTCTGTGTTTTACATGCTGCACCGGCTATTATAAGCGCTGCTGCAAGAAATATTTTTATGCTGTTCATATTATTTCAGTTGAATTAATATCCCGGGTTTTGAAGCAGTTCGGCAGACTTTGCTGTTTCTGCATACGGCAATGGCCATAAGTACATTGGTGTACGAAAGCTGCGGTCTCTTACATTGATGACGTTGTAGGTAAAAGAGCCATCTGCATTCCTTGTTACCTTCATACCCTTCAATACCTGGTCTTCGGTTTGTTCGGCCAATTTCCAGCGGCGTACATCCCAGAAGCGGCTTTCTTCAAATGCAAGCTCTACCTGTCTTTCATGCCGTATTACACTTCTCATCTGTTCCTGGCTAAGGCCGGGCGTAAGTTCGTATGGCAGCAAGCCCGCTCTTTTACGTATGGCCTGCACCGCGTCATACACGTCCTGCGTAGGGCCCTCATATTCATTGAGCGCTTCAGCATACATCAATAAAACATCTGCATACCTTATCAGTGGCAAACAGCGCTGGGATGCAGAACCGATATAGTCGGGCACCACGAGGTCGTTGCACATTTTATTACCGTAATAACCGGTTGGTGTGCCCACACCTGTAGCATCGCCGTTAGGCTCTCCATCATAAGTATAGATCGGTAAAACGGACTGAAGTGATTTATAGATCATCGACCCATTGTGAGAGACCGTATAATCCAACCGCGGATCGCGGTTATCGTAAGGATGCTGAGCATCATACCCTGAAGACGGATCTGTTATGGGCAGGCCATTATTCATTTCAAAAGCATCAACCAGGTTCTGCGATGGAAACGCGCCTGACGTAGAGTTTCCACCCCTGGATGGCGGGCGCCACAAACCTTCAAGATCACGGTTATCGCCATTCATTCTTGCAAGAATGTATTCTGTGTTTACCCTAAGCTGGAACAACTGGTAAAAACCATAACCGGCTTTGGTATTGTTGTCTTCGTATAGCTGGTACTGGTTAAGATCAATCACTGCTTTGGCCGCATCAGCAGCAAGCTTCCACCTGTTGATATCGAAAGAAGGATAACCGGTAATTGATTTCAGTGGTTCTGCATCAGCAATGCCCTGGCCGTTATATAAAGGGCTTGCTGCATATAAGAGTACTTTGGCTTTAAGTGCCAGGCAGGCACCTTTTGTGATACGTCCATAATTGAGACCGCTGTAGCTTGTGCTGAGGTAAGACGCTGCTTCGTCGCACTGCTGAAGGATATAGTTTACACACTCTTCATAAGTATTGCGGGATGTTTTGATATTGTCGTTTACGTTGTACACAGTATCTCCTACCAATGGTACACCGCCATAATGTTTCAACATCAGCGCATAATACCACGCACGCAGGAACATTGCTTCACCTCTTGTTCTTTGCTTCAGGTCTTCATTGAAAGGAATAACACTTAAGTGCGCAAGAAACTGGTTTACTGCGCGTATATTCTGGTATCCCGCGGTCCACGCATCTGTGCTGATGGTAAACGCACTGATAGAACCGGAAGCGAACTGGCTGTACGTTGTAATACCGGTTGCCAGCGGGCCTTCTGCCTCATCAGAGCTCGCATCAAGACCGGCCAGCCCGCTAAAGCGGGAGGGTGTAAAGCTGTAACCAATACCTGTGTAGATCTGAGCAAGAAAATCCATTGAACGGGCACTGTCTGAAAACACACTGTTTTCATCAAGGTCTGTCGTGGTGGTCTGGTCAAGAAATCCCTGTTTGGAACAGGCCAGCAATCCTGTGGTTAAAACGGCTAGTACAATAAGCAGTTTTTTCATACTTCAAGCAGTTTGTGTAATTGGCAGGTTTTTGTTAAACCTGTATTTAGATTATTGTCACCTAAACTGCATACTACCGCCATCAGTTTTCAGAAATTTCCAGTAAAAAAAAGAACAGCCTTGCGCTGCTCTTTTTAGTGACAATGTATGGGGGTACTATTTATTTGATCAAAACGCTGGTAGTAGCTTTCAAACCGCTGCCGGTTACACTTACATAATACAATCCCGGAGTAACCTTACCCCTCACAGGTATACTTATTGCAGACCCGTTTGCGGCAATGTTGACGGTTTGTTTTATGGCAGTTCTTCCGTCTGATCCGCGTACGGTTACAACCACATTCCCTTCATAATTCTTCACCACAAGATTAATGTTGTCTACAACGGGATTTGGCGTAACGGTAAGTATCATCTTGCCTTTACCAAGTTCTACATATTTCACAGATGTGGCTGAAGATTTACCATCCCTGTCAAACTGCATAATCCTGTAGTAACTTTTGCCTGAAAGTGGTGCAGCATCGAAATAGCTGTAGGAACCGGTTTTGTTTGCTGTAACAGTGCTTACATTTTTCCAGGTATTGGCATCAGTGCTTCTTTGAACAACAAAATGATCATTGTTTATCTCAGTGCCTGTTGTCCATGAAACCTGGATGCCGTTGTTCTTTTCCAGCAATGAAAATCCTGTAAATGTCACAGGCAGTGTTGCAGCAGTTGTAAGTACGGGGTTTGTATAACCTGCATTATGGTTTGTTTCCTGTACCCTGAACTCATAAGTAGTGGAGGGTGCGATATTCGCGGTGGGTTTTATACAAAATTCATACTCTGTTTCTGAATAGGGAGACACCGGTAAAGACGGCAACGGAGATGTACTTACGATCACCTTTCCACTTTCAAAAGGAAAATTAGCCCCCGTTATCTGCTGCGTGGTTGGTTCCAGGTCTGTAACGTTGGGGCTGGTTGATGCCAATACAAAAGCGTTCGTGCCTGCATCAGTGGTAATGGTTTTCCAGTCACTTCCGCCACTGATGGTGTATTGCAGCACTTCATTATCCGGGTCGTTGCTGTTGACGTCATCATTGTACAGCTCAATCCTTAAACGAATATTTTGAGAAGCATCAGAAATGGTTGCCGGCTGATCCTGGTCTGCCATCCATGTGGCCGTTATTTCAGAGCCATCATCCTTACGCCAGCGCCAGTGCCCCTGGCTAACAGATGCAAACAGGCTGTTATACGCCACAACCATAAAAAGCAGGAGTAAAATTCTTTTCATAACGGTATTTTACACACCGTCACGTAGTTGCAATTTTACCCCTACTGATTTTTATAAAAAAACATTTTATTGTACAACAACTTTAAGCGTCTGTGTACCTTCTTTTGTGCTCAACTGTAACATATACATGCCGGCAGGTGGCATTGACTGCAGGTGCAGCCTGTATTGGGCATTTGCGGTGACCATTATTTTTTCTGTGTGCAACACATGACCTGTCATATCTGTGAGTGTTGCGGTTAGTTGACCGTCTTTGATCTGCTGTACAGCAAACTGAATGTACTGTGCTGCGGGATTTGGTACTACCAAGGCTTTATAACTATTGTTGGGTACTGTAACCGATGCACCTGCCTGCACGCTCCTTACAGCATTATTGCGATAGGGTGACAATGCTTTAAGATCTGATTTTACATAGTAAGGAATATAACTGCCCTTATCAGATTGCTGCTGCGGTATTAAACCTGCAAACGGGTAAACAGAATAAGACAATGTATAAAGACCATTGGCGCCACTGCCTGCATCTATATGACCCTGGTAGGCGAGCACACCTTCTTCCTGTGGAATATTGCATACAACATGTTTGTTTGTCCATGGCCCTTCCGGCGCCGGCGCAAACCATACCGCCACCTCGTTGGTAAGATTGGGAACACCAGACATTACATAGTTGCCCTCGCCCAGTTTTCTCACAGTACCCGCTTCTACCCCACTGATGATGCGCTTCACATTGGTATAACCAGTGCTCCATGTGCCGTCATTTTTATAAAACTCCCACTGTCTGCTGCCATTCAGTTTGCCGGCAGGTACTCTTGCTACCTGGGAATAGTTTTCAAACGTACCTGCACGCTCGCTGAGGTAAATGTAGTTGTAACCACCATCCTGGAAAATGGTATTGGGTGAGTTTGGTCCTGTATAAGGCGCCACTACCTGGCCCTGTACCTGCAAGCCTGGCAACGACAATGTACCAATATATGTGCGGTTCTGGTAGGTGCCGCCTCCACCAATCTCTATAAGCAAAACTTTTAGCTTATTGCCATCTACCACACCACCGGCATTCCAGAAAATATTGCCGTTGCCCGGGCTGAATAATGATGTTGCAGCGCCTGCATTGCCACCGTAAATGGAAGTAAACTGGCCGTTCTTTTCATGCACCACCAGGTTATTGATGATGCTTGTATTATCGATAATATTGGAATGCGCATCGGCAGTACCCATAAACGAATCGCTGAAAATCCATGCAATGCTGCTGTCTGGCAACAAAACGGAATTGTCATTATCGCCCGACAGCCAGCCATACCCGCTAAACCCGTATTGCCATTTGTATTGGGTATTTACATCGATCACATCATCTGTAGCTGGTATTATTTCCATATCGTCGATATAGTACGTGGTATTGGAGTTAAAGGCCATTTCAAACGTAACCGGGCTTTGTGTAACCCTGAACGTATAATGATACATTTGCCAGCCATTTCCGGCATTATCAAAACGGTCGTATATTTTATACGCACAAAGGTTATTGCCTGCCGCTGTACGAAAGTTAATATTTAATAATGCATCTCTTGTATCAGCCAGTGCCCAGAAACGCAGCTCATAAGTACCGGCAGTGTTTATGGCAAACGAATTATGCCTTATACCAATTTTATTATTACCACCCTTATCTGTCACCACTACTTTCAGCGCTTTACTGCCACCGTGTACATTGGTTGTAGCCGGTTCAAATGTGGCACTTCCTTTTGCAATCAGGCCCTTCCAGTCTGCGAGATTATCTTCAAACCCGCCATTTGACAACAATGCCGGCGTTACAGGAATATTGGCCGCGGTAGTTAAAAAAGGTATTGCAACAGCATCATCCAAACTCCCCGCTTTGAAATAATAAGTGGTATTGGGTATGACATTGCCGGTTGCTTTCAGTACCCACTCATACTCCGTTTTTGTTCCATCCTGTAATAATTGCGAGAAGGCAGGATCTGCTGAAATAATTTCGCCCGCTGTAAATGTGTTGGCTGAATAACCGGAGAGCTGCTTCGTGGTACTTTGCCCGTCTGCTACGAAAGATGATGTACTCAACCTGAAAGCACTGCTTACATTATTTACCTGCTCCCACGGTCCGTTGGGGTTCGTTGCGTATTGCAACGATTGTGTAAAATTTCTGGGCTCTCCTGCACTGTTTATAATTTCCATTCTTAAACGAAAGGAGGCTGTGTCTGCAAGAACGAATGTTACACCTTCTGCCGCTTTCCATGTGGCCGCAGTTTCTGAAGCGTTATCGTTTCGCCAGCGCCAGTTGCCCTGCGAAAGATTGGCAAAAACGCCGCTGGTAAACAACATACACAACACTGAAAGGAATACATTTTTCATGGGGTTAAAATTTTATGACGATCAAAAGTAAACAACGTGATTAAACAGTCACTCTTTTTAGCCGGCAGTTTTTGAAACCGCAGTATCGAAGATGCCACATATTATGCAGTACAAGAGTGCGACGCAAGGAACGATGCATCATCATCCTGCTGCCGGGTACATACATTTCTTTTGTGACCAGCTTCAATGCTGCTATTGAGCATCGTTGTGTCACTCACTTGTACTGCATAGCTTTATGCAACACTGCGGGTACGATCTCTCTACATATACACAACCAGTTGGGTGATGTATGATTTATTGCACAATTACTTTTGCTTTCCCGCTTAAGCCCGTACCTGTTACAACGAGTGTATATGCACCGGCAGCAGGCCTGGTATGCATGGGCAACCTGTACACACCACCCGGTTGCACATTTATGTTACTGCTATATAACGCTATACCATTTACGTTGAGCAGTTTTACATGCACAACACCGCCGCTGTAATGATTGATTTCAAAGGCAATATTGCCGCTTTTTACAGGATTGGGATAAACCTGTAACTGCGGCGTAGTGAAATTCATTTTTACCAAACGCGTTGTACTGTAACTAACGCTGTTATCCTGGCTAACCTGTTTTAGGCGGTAATAATTGTTCCCGTTAAGCGGCGTGGCATCGTAGGTATTATACTGCTGCCTGCTCAGCGAGTTGCCTTTACTGTTTACCATTGCAACAGGTGCCCAGTTATTGTTGCCATCGGCACTGCGCTCTATTTCAAAACGGCTGTTATTGGTCTCTGTTACAGACTCCCACTTTAGCAATACTTTGCTGCCTGCAGCATTCGCAGAAAAATCATCCAGCTTTACAGGCAATACGATATCGTTAAACGGCGAAAGGCTCTTCAGGTTTGCCCTGATGAATGTAGGAAAATACACGGTTTTGTCATCAAGCATCTGGCCTATATCTCCTATATTTGAATAAGACATCGTATACGTTCCATTGTTGGCGGTCTCTTCATGTATTACACCAAAGTAAGTGAAGATGTCTGCCTGGCCTTCGATCTGCCCTACAATGGTACGGCCTACCCACGGGCCCAGCGGAGACTGTGCAAAAATTGCTTCCATTTTATCGCTGCCTGGTGTCATAAACACAGATACATAATGATTTGCACCAAGTCTTGCAACAGTATACAATTCTACTTCTGCAATTTCTTTGCTGTTGTGGTAATCGCTGCTCCAGCCGGTGTCTGTTAAAAATTCCCAGGGTGTTGTTGCAGCCAGTTTACCTGTGGGGAAACGTGCAACAATCGCCCTTCCTTCAAAAGCGTTGATCTCGTGCTTGCTATAGGCATAGGTATAGCCATCATCGGCCTTTACCAATGTGCCGTACTGAACAGAATCTATAAATGGCAGCCAGTCTATACGGCGCAGTGTAAGATCAGGCAAAGAGAATACACCGATGGCCTCCCTGTTGCCGTAAGTAACGGGATCGTTTTCGTTGAGCTGGCGTGTATCGGGCAGCAGTATTTTCAATGAATCATTGTCAACGATCATGTCTCTCGGCCAAAAGAAATCATCATGACCGATAGGGTTTGGCGGTACCATTAAAGATTGTGGCGCAGCAGCAGTGCCGGCAATTTTTGTGTTCAATGTGCCATCCGGCTTAGGCGCACTTTGAACGATCAATGCGTTTCTCAGCAACCTGTTTGTACTCATAGAATTGGTAGTGGTATCGTTGTAGCCATACCAGCCGTCAGAGCAGGTCCATGCTGTTCTTCCATCGGGCAGGGGCTCTGAGTAAACACCATCTGCCGATAGCATTGAATATTGATCAACGGGTCTTTTATTTTGCCACATATAGTTCATGGCCACATCAATGGCTTTATTGTCTTCATCGAGCAACTCTACATGGTCGATGTTATAATCTGTTTTGGTTTGAAACAGGAAAGCAAGGCTTACAGATGATGCAGGCGCCTTGAATGCAAACTGGAACTCCTGCCAGCCCGTGTACATTTTGTAACTGTACAACAAGGTTTTTCTTCCACCTTTTACAGCCAGTTGCATTGGGGCAGAACGTTTTTTTGCTTTTGCCCAAAAACGTACCATGTAGGTTTTGCCTGCAACAACCGGAAGCGCCGTATGCACCAGCCTTATATCTGAAGAACCACCTGCAGTGGTTACGTTTACCGACATAGATCTGATACCATCTTTATGCACAGAATCTACCGGTACCCCTGTTGCAGCAGCACTGCCCAGTACGCTGAACGTCCAGTTTTGCATATCGTTTTCAAAACTTCCGTTGGCAACACTTTTCTTTTTTGATTTTATTGCAGCAGTAGTTTGCAGAGAAGGCAGCACTATCGGGTATTCCAGGCCAGGTATACGGAAATAGTACACTGTTGCCGGAGTAATGTTTTCGGTGGGCTTTATCGCATACTCGTGCTCGGTAGTGTTGTTATTTTCAAACAGCGTATTTAACGTAGTCGTCTTTACCATTACCCTGCCCGGTGCAAACGTATTTGACGAACCGGTGATCTGCTGCGTGGTAGGGGTAAGATCTGCCACAAAAGCACTGCTGCCTGCCAGCATAAATGCATTGTTGCCTGCAAACGCTGTAATGTAGTGCCATGGGCCATCCGGCGCGGATGCATACTGGATGTTTGCATTGATGCCTTTCTGTTCGCCGGTGGTGTTGTTTAGCTGCATGCGTAAGCGCAATACGCTGTCTATGGTACCCACGGTAATGGCATTGTTTTGAGCGGCGCGCCACGTGGCCGTCGTTTGCGAGCCGTTATCATTGCGCCAGCGCCAGTTGCCCTGGGTTACAAATGCGAACGAGACAGACAGTTTGCATAAGCAAACCAACATAAGTAGTAAAGATTTCTTCATAGCAGTATCCTGGTTTATAAGTATGGTTGTATAAACGTGCGCCCTGTGCACATGGCTGCATAACGATATGCAGTACAAGAGTGCGACGCAACAAAAGCTAAACCTGTGTTACCACAGCCGGGTACATAATTACCTCGACAGAGAAAAAGGTTTGTCAGCATCAGCTATACCACGCTGCATGGCGGGCTTACTGCCCATTTCCAGGTGCAGCACGCCACCATTGATAATATCTTCATGTGTAATAAAGTTTTTTGTAAGCACACTGCCATTTAATGTAGCCGACTGTATGTATACATTTTCTTTACTGTTGTTATTGGCTTCTATGGTAAACTGTTTGCCATTTTCTAACGTTATCGTCATGCTGTTGAACAGCGGGCTGCCAATTACATACTCGGTTGTGCCCGGGCATACGGGATATAAACCCAGTGCACTGAATACATACCAGGATGATGTTTGCCCCTGGTCTTCATCTCCCGGAAAACCTGTTGGTGAAGCATTGTAGATCTTATCCATCACTTCGCGTACATGCTTTTGCGCTTTCCAGGGTTGTTTACAGTAGTTGTACAGATAGATCATATGCTGTATGGGTTGGTTGCCATGTGCATACTGGCCCATATTGATCAGTTGCATTTCGGTCATTTCATGTATCATGCCGCCGTAAGTGCCGGGGTGAACGGTATTGGGTTGTGTAAAAACAGAATCTAGTTTAACCGCAAATTTTTCATCGCCTCCTATAAGATTGATCAAACCCTGTATATCATGAAACACAGACCAGTTCCAGTGCCAAGCATTACCCTCTGTATAGGGACCGCCCCATTCGAAGGCATCAAAAGGCGTAACCCATGATCCGTCATTTTTGCGGCCGCGCATAAAACCTGTAGATGAATCGTACACGTTCTTATAATTATACATCTGCTTTGCAAAAACATCTTTATAAAAATGGTCGCCGGTTAACCTGGCCAGTTCATAACCACAAAAATCATCATAGGCATATTCCAGCGTTTGTGCAGTGGAGCCCTGGGATTCAGGATACGGCACATAGCCAAGCTGGTAATACTCCTTCCAGCCGGCACGGCCATTGGCACCGCCCCACGGGCCTTTGTTCATGGCCTCATGCGCATAAGCTTTTAGTGCCTGTTGGGGATCGAATGTGCGGATGCCTTTTACCCAGGCATCTGTTAAGAGAGATATGGCATGATTGCCCAGCATACCGCCTGTTTCGCCGGGGAACGACCATGATGGCAGCCAGCCGCATTGCTGCTGCGCATCAAGCAATGCCTGCATGTACCGGCCCTGCATAGCTGGGTATAAAAGATTATGCAATGGAAGTTCAGATCGAAAAGTGTCCCAGAACCCATTGTCAGTATACATGTAACCGTAGTGTACTTTTCCATCATACGGGCTGTAGTAATAAGGTTTGTTATCTGCATCGAACTCGTAAA
Organism: Panacibacter microcysteis; assembly: GCF_015831355.1. Lineage (NCBI taxonomy): Bacteria > Pseudomonadati > Bacteroidota > Chitinophagia > Chitinophagales > Chitinophagaceae > Panacibacter > Panacibacter microcysteis. Next base: position 127,318 of record NZ_JADWYR010000003.1, on the reverse strand, counting down.
ACATCCTGGAAAAAAGCGAAGCACGGTAGAGGCAGGAATAAAATGTTGCTTTATCCGCTTCCGCACCGCCATCTACTTTTACATTGCCCAATACCTTGTTCCAGATTGCAGCAGATGCAGCAATGGTTTCATCAACCGACTGATGATTGCCGAGTTCCCTGTTTAGGGTTGTGAGCGCCTGCGCCGGGCTTATGTAAGAGGAGGCTACTTTCGCCTGCACTACAGCCCCTTTGGCAAATTGTATGTAAGCACCAATACCTGCACCACTATCGGTTATATTGTTTGCGCGAATATTGTTCTTTACATTTTCCCAGGTACCGTAAGTTGTAAACGGTTGATCAAAAACGATCACGAAATAGTTGACAAAATTGGCCGGTGCAAAACGCTGGTTGTTTACAAAACCAACAATTTTCCGCTCTCCCGGTATTATGCGCACCATGCTGTTTTTATTATAGCCATCCAGCACAATGAATGCGTCTTGTTTTTTAGGAAACGAAAACCTGAAGTGTGCACCCCGTTCGGTGGTAGACATTTCGGTGGTTACACCGTTACCCATTTTTACTTTGTACAAATCTGGCCTTGCCACCTCATCTCCATGTTTAAAAGAAGCAGCGCGGCTATACTGGTCAACTGCAAGTTTACCAGTTACCGGCATCAGCGTAAAAACAGCGTAGTCGCTAACCCATGGGCTGCACTGGTGAGACTGCTGAAAACCACGGATGGAATCTTTGCTGTACTGGTATTTCCAGCCTTCACCATTGAGGCCAGTTTGCGGGCTCCACATATGTACCGCAAAAGGCAGGGCGGTTGCCGGAAAGGTGTTACCCCAGGAAAGTTCAAATTTTGAATCGGTACCCTGCAATGTGCTCACATATTGCACGGGGGCTTTTTGCCCGAAAAGGAAATTGGATAATAAAACGATGGCTAGTAATGAACATCTTTTCATGCAGTATATTTTTTGTGGGGCCGGCTGCACCGCTATGGGCACCGTCCCTTGTGTCACTCACTTGTACTGTATATCATTGGGCGGCACGCATAACACGGCTCTGTAAATTTATTACGGTCACGCTGCGTCCAGCACTTCTTTCCTAAGCACTTTCAAAGCTTTGGAAATATGTTTCTCCACGGTGCTTACAGAAATACCAAGGTTTTCTGAAATGTCCTTATACGAATAGTCTTCATTACGGCTCAGCTCAAAAACTTTCCGACATTTCTCCGGCAGGCTCTTTAATGAATGATGAATTTTCTTACGGCAATCGTTGAATTCGATATTAGTTGCAAAATCGTTTTTGCAACCCTGGCTAAAAAAAATCGTTTTCTTGTATTCTTCTCTCACAATCCTCGCCCTTACAACATTTTTCATCTTAAATTCTACTGCCCTGTACAGGTAAGCTTTCAGCGAAACAGTAATCTCCAGTTCTTTACTTTTCAGGAAGAGGCCCACAAAAAGATCCTGTACAATATCCTCCGCTGTTTCCCGCGACTGTAATTTTTTAGCAGCTATTTTAATGAGTAATGGTGAGCAGCGTTTGTAGATTTCGTCAAATGCACCGAGGTCGCCGTTTTTCACCAATGAAAGTAATTCTTCGTCAGAAAAGCAGTTATACTTAACATTTTCCATAAGCAAAATCGTTTGTGCAACCAAATTAGCTAAAAAAGTATCATTACAAACAAATGCGCGGATTTTTTTCAAAAAAAAATTTTCGCACTATGCAGACCCCCTTATAACCAGTTCGCCTTCTATCAACACCTGTTCATTTTCCGGCTGCCGGTCAGATTCGATCTGCCCGATAATCCTCTTTGCGGCAGCCGTAGCAATTTCATGAATGGGCTGCCTTATACAGGTGATACCCGGCGAATACAGTTTGAAAATGTCATTGTCATCAAAACATACCACGGCAATCCTATCCGGAATTTTCCAGCCAAGAGTCTTCAGGCTTTGCAGGCCATACATACCGAGGTAATTTGTTGCAAAAAATACTGCGTCCACACCTTCATTCTGCAAAAGAAAAGCAGTAATGATCTCCCTGCCCGCCGGGTAAAGATTGAAATAATCAATGTTGAGCACGATATGCTCATCCACTGCTGAGAGTGAATCTGCCAGTTCATCCTTATACGCTTTCTCCCGTTCCTGCATCTGCACCATCTGGCGGTTGGTTGTAACAAAAGCAATTCTCTTATAACCCTGCCGCAGCAAAAAACCAATGGCCTTCCTTGTAGAGCCATAGTTGTCAACCAGCACATTGGTGGTGCCCACCCCGGGAAAAAACCTGTCGACCAAAACCACCGGCTTATGCTGTTTCAGCAGGCTTTTTATGCTTTCTTCCATGCCCAGCGCGGGTGCAATAATGTAGCCATCTACCTGCCGGTGATACAGCATATTCAGTAATTCCGTGCCTTTTTGTTTATCATTTTCCGTGCTGCAGTATACCACGCGGTACCCATGCTTTTGTACTTCATCTTCCAGCACTTTGGCCAGTGTGGCAAAAAAAATGTTGGAAATATCTTCCACGATTAAGCCCAGTATACGCGAATAACCTGTGCGTAAGCTTACGGCAACCTGGTTGGGTATATACCCTACGCCTTCGGCTATTTCTTTTATTTTTTGTGCGAGATCATCACTTATCCTGCGTTCTTTGGCCTTGCCATTTAATACGCACGAAACGGTGGAAGGAACAACCCCGGCTATGCTTGCAATTTCTTTCAGTAATACTTTTTTCATAATCAGTAAAGAGGAACCGTGTGATCTATCTTTCAAGCCCCCACGTTAAAGACGGTTGCGGCCCCATTACCAATTCCAGTTTGCCGCCATTAAGAATGTCCTGGTAATCGATGCTACTCTTGTTGTAGACTTTACCATTCAGTGTGGCACTTTGTATATAAATGTTCCGGCTGCTGTTGTTTTTTGCGGCAACCGTAAAACTTCCAGCTTTTGCATAATGCCTGTCGAGGGCAATTACTATTTTTTCAAAAGCAGGACTTGTAATCTCGTAAGTGGTTGCGGCAGGATTTAAAGGATGCAGGCCTGCGGCAGACAATACATACCACGCAGACATTTGGCCAACGTCTTCATTGCCTACCAAACCATCCACATCATTTTTATACGCATTGCTGCATATCGTTCTTGTCCAGTATTGTGTTTTCCACGGCTGCCCAAGGGCGTTATACAGGTACGGCACATGATGTACCGGTTCGTTGGCATGATTGTAATATGCGTTCCATGAAAAATCATGTGGGGTGTGGGCAAAGAAAGAATCGAGATCTGAAAGCACGGCCTGTCTTCCACCCATCATATCTACCATACCATTGATGTCATGGGGTACAAACCAACCTTGCTGGTAAGGATTGGTTTCAAAAGTGCCGTACCAGTCTGTAAGCCTGCCCGTAGCAGGCCATTGCTCCCAACTGCCATCTTCTTTTTTGGGCCGGAACCAGTGGTGCGTACTGTCGTAAATATTTTTATATGCCTGCGATCTTTGCAGGTATTTTAAGGTATCCGCATAGTGACCGGTTTCTTTTGCAAGCTTGTATAAACACCAGTCTGCAAATGCATATTCGAGCGTGTTGGCAATTGAAACGGCTGAACTAAAGCCTTTGTCGCCATTGCCAAATTTTCCGCAGGTGTTTACAGCATACCGGTATGCTTTTTCTTTATCGTAACTGTTGATCCCTTTTCCATAAGCATCTGCCAGTACCACCACGGCCGGGTTGCCCAACATACAGCCGCTGTAGGCATTTAGAAGCTCCCACCGCTCAAGGTATTGGTTACCGCTCTCATCAGCCATTGTAACCAATGATGCGATCATATCATTTACTACGGCGGGGTTGATTAACGTCTGTAGCGGAAACTGGCTTCTGAAAACATCCCAGCCGCTGAAGATGGTACGCTTCTGAAATGTTGTTGCGCGGTGTTTTTGCTGATCTGCGCCGGTATAATAACCATCTGCATCTGTCACGTTACGCGGGTCGATCATGGTATGATACAATGCGGTATAAAAAACAGTACGTTCATCTTTTGTACCCCCTTTAATATTGATCTTTGACAAAGCCCGGTTCCAGCTATTAAAAGCATGCGCTTTAGCAGCATCAAAATCCCAGTGCTTCAATTCTGTTTGCAGGTTATTTCTAGCTCCTTCTACCGATACGAATGATATACCACATTTCAGCAATACCTGCTCACCTGCTTTGGTTTCGAAAGACGAGAAAAAACCAAGATGCTTACCCTGCACCTTTTCCGCCATTTTTTCAATTTTTGCATCAGCTATACGTTGCTGGTAATAATCACTTTCAATCGCCTCACGTTTACGGCTTGCTGTATCAGGGATTGAGGCACTCCAGGTACCGTAATCTTTGAGCGGTTTATTAAACTGCGCGTAGAAGTACACGGTATAGTTTGCCCTGCCATCTCCGTTACCCCATCCACCGCCGTCTGGTGTACATTTCATCCAACCTTCAATGGTATTTTCGTTTACTACGTGCACGTATTGTTCGGTAGATGTACCTCCTACCCTTCGGGCAAGATCTATGGAAATATGCGACTGCCTGTTTGCAGGAAATGTAAACCGCATCATACCGCTATGCGGTGCTGCCGTCATTTCTGCTTTTATATTGTAGTCTGTTAGTTGCACCGCATAATAACCAGCACCTGCCTGCTGGTTTGCATAGTGCGACCGGTAACCGGCCTTCGCATCACCAGGTTTGCCGCTCCAGGTTTTTATGTTTCCTGTTCCCGGCATTACCAGGAAATTTCCCAGGTCTCCAAACCAGCCTACGCCGCTCATTTGTGTAAATGCGAACCCTTCAATGGTACTGTCTTCATAACTGTAGCCAGAACCGTTGTCTCCACCAGTGATGGTGTTTGGACTAACCTGCACAGCGCCGAATGGTGTGGTTGCGCCCGGAAAGGTTTTGCCCAGGCCGTGGTATATACCAGCTTTCCCGGCGCCATTGATGGCACCAATGAACGGGTTTACGTATTGCGCGTTGTTTTGCGCATATATGATAAAGGGAAATAAAAAAAAGACAATACCTGTTGTTATACGCATTGCATACACGTATTAATGCATGATCCCATAAGCACGGGAAAAGTGTTTGGAACATGTAACGTGTAAGCGTCAGAACCGCTATAACCAACAAAATTTTCTGCCGTAAGGCTGTGTGAACGAAAACCTGGCAATTTTGAGAAAGGCAGGTTTGGCTAAGCCGATCATATATTTTATTTAGCTAAAACCCGGCGCTGATGCTCCGGGTTTTAATACTTACTGCATTATGCCTGTTTAAATGCCTTATTTAAATACACGCTGTTGCACCCGGAGCTGCTGCATATCGTTATGCAGTACAAGAGTGCGACGCAACAGGTGCTTCATGCTTATTCTGTAGCCCGGTTCATAATATTACTTGTCAAAACTTAACCAGTCTAAAGAAAACAGGTCGTGATTGGGTTCTGTATCTTTTTTAAATACAAAATACAGATCGTGCCTGCCTTGTGTTGCAGTAATGGCGGCACTTAACTGTTTGTATGCTGACCAACTTCCGGTGGAAGGATAATTGAGTGTACTGATTACCGCACCCCTGGGACCGTCGATATGTATTTCTACAGTTGCCGCAAGGCGTTCGGAAGAATAGTAGTAATTCACTTTGCTGATGCCGGTAAGATCGATACCGCGCAATACGAAATATGAGTTGTTGTGGATGCTGCCAAGTTCGTTTTTATTTCTGCGTATACGGCTGAGGGCATCTGCATCTTCTGCTTCTATTTTAGGAGTGCGCAAAACAAGCTGGCTTGTAGTGGTGAGCGGCACTACGCCATTGCCTGCGTCTGTATAAGAAGCTGATAAAATGAACGTGCCGTTTTGTCTTCCGGCGGCCTGCTTTAACTGAACACTGCCTGTTGCAGGAAGACTGTCCTGTGTTGCCTGATCTGCCAGTGATAAGATATACTTCACGATTGTTGCCGCACTTTCTTTGCTCAGCTGCGGGTGTGCGTTCATATAATGATTACCCCATACACCCGCACCACCGGTGATGATCTTACCGGCGAGCCGCGGTATTTCACCGGGTTTATTGTTGTAACGCTTTGCCACTTCCGTAAAGGCGGGCCCAATGACCGTTTTATCAAACTGGTGACAGGCGCCACAATCGCTTGTTTCAATTAATATGCGCCCGGGCATTACCAGTTCTCCGTTACCGTTTGTAACTTTCCATGTACCGGCATCTTTAGGTATATACCTGAGTTGTACGTGCATACGCAGCGGATCTATTGCCGCATCTTCTTTATCTGTGGCGGCTACAGTGTAATCCCTGAGTTCATTACCAAAATAAAAAGAACTGTTACCGGTAGTGCTGATGGCTACCTGCGGCAGTGTATTACCCGCTTTGATCTCCATTGTATCTGCTGAAGCTGCTCCCGAGGGGTCGCTTACTTTAAGTATTACTTTGTATACACCTTTATTATTAAAAGTATGCTCAGGGTTAGCTTCGGTTGAGCCAACTTTTCCATCTTCAAATATCCACTCATATTTCAACTGGTCGTCTTCATCGAAATCGTAACTACTGTTGCTGTTGAAACTTACTTTTAAAGGCGCAAGGCCAATGGTGTCTGCTGCGCTGATAACGGCCACCGGCGCCCTGTTGCCATCGTTGTAATCAACACGCACAAGTCTTGCGTCATCGTTGTCTGCACCGTAAACAGAGCCATACTCCAGCACATACATTACACCCTGCGGCGTAATATCCATATCTATCGGTCTCCGGAAGTCGCCGGTAAGCGGCATAAATGGTTCCATGCGTTTGTAGTTTTCATTTTCATCAAAACGAACGGCGAAAATCCAGTTACGCATCCAGTCCATTATAAAGAGGCAATTGTCGTAATAATCGGGGATACCATTCTTTTTAGCCTGCTGCTTATTGTAATGGTAGAACTGGCCGGCTATTGCCGTTCTGCCACCTTCACCCAGATCAGGAAATTCTGTTGAAAGGCCATAAGGATACCAGATCATAGCTTTGGTTGCCGCAGGTAATTTTTTTAGCCCTGTATTGTTGGGCGAGTTATTGGCTGCGCCGTTTACATCAAACAATTCACCAATTGCCTGTGTGGCAAAATCAGAATCGTGGTAAGGTTTGCTATCGCCAACAAAATAAGGCCAGCCATAATTGCCCGGCTTTTTGGCCTGGTTGATCTCATCATAACCACGAGGGTCTGTTTTGGAATCTTCGCCTGCATCAGGACCAACTTCGCCCCAGTAAACGGTGGAGGTTTCCTGGTTTACAGAAATGCGGTAAGGGTTACGGCAACCCATGGTATATATTTCCGGTCTTGTACCTGCAGTACCTTTTGCGAAAAGGTTGCCGTCGGGTACTGTATAACTGCCGTTTGCTTCCGGGTGAATACGCAGTACCTTACCACGAAGGTCATTGGTATTACCTGCAGAGCGTTGCGCATCGTAAATGATCCTTCCCTTTCTTTCATCGAGTGGTGCGTAACCGTTGGACTCAAACGGAACTGTATTATCGCCGGTTGAGATAAACAGATTTTTGTTTTTATCCCATGCAAGCGAACCGCCTGTATGTGCGCTTACTTCAAGATCTATGGGTACCTGTATTATTACTTTTTCGGAAGCAAGATCAATAGAATCTTCTTTGATCATGGTAAAGCGGGAAATATTCTGGTGCGCAGGCAGCGAATCGGGCGAATAAAAGATATACACAAACTTATTGGTATCGAAGTCCGGGTCAATCGTCATACCCAATACACCATTTCCAAATGCTTCTTTTGTGTCTGGCAATACTTTAAATGTATGAATAAGCTTCGTGGTATTGTCAGCAGGTTTGTATGCAAAAAAATTGCCTGAACGCTCCACGATATATACTACACCGCTTTTTAGTACAGCTATCTCCATGGGTTCATTCAGATCGTTGGTAAGCACCGTTTTGGTGAACCTGTTTTCTTCGGGTGCTTTTATGGCATATGCTTTTGCATAATCGAGTTTTGCAGTATCTGCACCCATGGCGTATTTAATACCACCTGCAATATGCTGCAGGAACAATGGCTCACTATAACTTTCTGTTGTATGGCCACCACCGGTGTAAAAAGCGCGGCCACCATCATATGCATGATACCATGCAATGGGGTGATTTCTGCCGTTCTCACCACCTTCATAACTGTCTTCATCAAGCGTGGCCAGTACCGTAAGGTCTGCGCTGATGTTTTTATAGTTGTACCATTCATCGGTACGTTCCCATTTTTCCGGCAGGCCCTTCGTGGCCGCCTGTGTGGTATCCTGTACCACAATGGTTGCTTTACGAACATTAGGGTCGCTGGGGTGGCTTTTAAAATATGCGCCCACCAGCTTGTTGTACCAGCCCCAGCTATATTCGGCATCTGCTGCGGCATGTATGCCCATAAACCCTCCGCCTGCTTCTATGTAACGCTGGAATGCTACCTGCTGATCTGCATTAAGCAGGTTTCCCGTGGTACTTAAGAAAACTATTGCACGGTATTTTTTAAGATCATCATCATTGAAAACGGTAGCGTCGGAAGTTGTATCAACACCAAAACCATTTTCTTTTCCCAGCTTTTGTATGGCTGCAACGCCGGCAGGTATAGACTCGTGGTGATAGCCTTTTGTTTTAGTGAACACCAATATTGCGGGGCCGCTCTCAGATGCACAGCCGTTAAACAGTATTGCAACAATAACAACACAACATGCGGCGATGATTCTTTTCATTTGGAAGTAATAAGAGTTAGACAATAGCTGAAAGATATTGTAAAATGTTTATTTCACACTTATATATTGATGCATATAAAATGTCAACAGTTACACCAAGCAATTTTTTATGATGATTTGCTAATATTTCAACAGTGTATTTTTTTGGGGCCGGGCATTTGTGCTGCTATGAAGCATCCGTTGCGTCGCACTCTTGTACTGCAATGCAGCCATGAGCTGTTGGTTGCGGCATTTGCCTGTTGCGCAATTTTTTACATGCAGCTTAATACCCGCGCCTTGCTCACACATGTACAGAACGTACAAGTGAGTGACACAACAGGCGATGCCAGATATTCTGCAGCTGGTAACACTAAAAATTAACCGCCAAAAAAATGCAGTTCCCTGGAAAAATTGAGGTAAGGGTGCTCCTGCTGTAATTGCATGGTTTTCTGTAGCTGGTTTTGCAGGAAGCTCTTGTGCTGCTGCGACTGTGGATTGAAAGGTTTGTGGTTGGCGGCTATAACGAGTTTTTTTATGTCTTCTGACAGCGTGCGTGTTGTTTCATCAAAACAATGCGCTGCAAATTTCTCGAGCACAAACTGTGTGGCTGCATAGTTAGGGTGTGCAAGATCGATATCGAAAAAACGGTAATCTCTTAATACATCGATTACGAGCTCGTATGCGGGGAAATAATATAGCCTGTCAAACTTATCTGCCAGGTGATGAACCGCTTCTATAAGTCTTGCCTTACTGCGGTTGTTTTCTACCACACCATCCCGCAGATGACGCACGGGGCTGATGGTAAAAATGATTTTGAGTTGCTTATTAAAATGAAATAACTGGTGAATGGTACCATCCAATGCTGTAACGGTTTCTTCTATGGTACAAAGGTGTTTTTTAAAAGTTTGCGCTGGCGCTTTATGACAGTTGGCAACAGGCATCAAACCATCTGCCAGCTTATAACTAAAAGATGAGCCTAGTGTAACGATAAGCCAGTCTGCCTGTTTTAAGAACGTATGCGCTTTTGCCTGTGATTCGTTGATCATTTGCAAACACACGTCTTTATCGGGGTGCGAAAACCTGCTGTGGTGCTGCCAGCTATGCCATGCTTCATTGAGGTAAAAGAGGTCATCTGCGGTGTACCGGCGGTTCTGTATGTACGAAATGAGACTGCTGCACACACTAAGTGGATCGAACAAAATACCATGAGGGTTTTGCAGTATGCTGAATTTTACATCGGCAAGATAATTTCCGATATGCTCGGTAAAGCAGGAACCGGTGAGTAATAATTTATCATGGTATGTAATAAAAGGTTGTAACGCTTTTATATTGATGTCGGTAAGTAGCTTCATTAAATAAATATTTCATTTGCCAGCTGTATACAATGTTGCAGAGCCTGGCGGTTGATGTGCAACTTTAAACCCTGCGCTTCAAAATAGCTGATCATTGTTTCCGTAGGCATGTTGCCAATAAGATCATCCTGCGCCATGGGGCAGCCACCTATACCTTTTAGTGCCCCATCAAAACGCCTGCAACCTGATGCGATTGCGGCTTGTAACTTCTGGTGCACATTGGCGGCAGATGAGTGTAAATGCACACCAAATTCTACGGTTTTATAACCGGGTACAAGTGCTGCCAAAGCATTGGATATTTGCTCAGGGGTTGCCAGCCCTACCGTATCTGCCAGCGAAATAATGGTAATATCAAGCGCAGCTATTTTATCTGCCCATTGCAACAGGATTTCTTCGCTGTAAACATCGCCATAGGGGTTTCCAAAACCCATGCTGAGGTAGATAACCAGTTGCTTTTTATTTTTTATGCATAATTCCTGTATGTCTGCAACCGTGCCCAGGCTTTCTTCCTGGGTGCTGTTTGTGTTGCGCTGCTGAAAAGTTGGTGATACGGAAAAAGGAAATCCGAGGTATGTTATTTCATCATAGCCAACAGCCTGTTCAGCACCACGCCTGTTGGCTATGATGGCCAGCAATTTTGTTTGAGTATCACGTAAATCAAGCGCTGTTAACACCTGCTTTGTATCTGCCATTTGCGGTATGGCTTTAGGGGATACAAAACTGCCGAAATCAAGTGTATGAAATCCTGCTTTAAGTAAGGCATTCAGATAACTGGTCTTAACAGGTGTTGGTATAAAACTGTGCCAGCCCTGCATGGCATCTCTCGGGCATTCCACCAGTTGTATTGTTTGTAATTCCGGCATATAAACCTTTATGCTTTGAGCATTCTCTGTTTCAACGCTTCATATAATATTATACCTGTTGCAACAGAAACATTTAACGAATCGAAACCTTCTTTCATTGGTATGGTGAAATGAGCATCGGCCGCTTTGCTCATGTATTGCTGCACGCCTTTTTCTTCGTTACCCATAATGATACAACATGGTTCCGTAAGACCAAGCTCATGCAGTTTAATGCCAGCTTTCATTTCGCTCGTAAATACTTTCACGCCATTCAGGTGCAATGTATCTACCGCTTTTAATAAACTATTTACCCTGCATATATTGATACGTTCCATTGCACCGGCACTGCTTTTTACAGCATCTTCATTTAATGCTCCCACTCCTTTGTCGGGAATAATAATCGCCTGTGCGCCGCAGCAAACCGCACTTCGCGCTATGGCGCCTATGTTCCTTACATCGGTTACACCATCCAGCATTACAAAAAGTATTGTTTCACCTTTATCATTTGTGTGATCAATTACCTGCTGCAGATCCTGGTAGACCACGCTTGTTTTATAAGCTACCACACCCTGGTGCTGTACATTCGTTAAACCGTTTAGTTTTTCGTTGGGTACATATTGTACAGGTATATTCAGATCTTTTGCAAGTTTTCTTATTTCCTGTATTACGTCTCCTGACGCGTTTTTGTACATCAGTATCTTATCGATTGTTTGCCCGCTTTTAAGTGCTTCTGTAACAGGGTTACGGCCTGCAATAATATTTTTCTTCGATTGAAACATAAGACTGCGAAAATATAAAGTCCCGCCGAATTGGCGGGACTTTAAAATATGTTAAGCATTATGTATAACCCGGCACTAATAAACTACGATCTTACCTGAGTAGGTAACTTTTCCGTTAGCATCGCTAACTTTTACAAGGTAAATACCACTGTTTACAGAGGCAGGAAGTGCAATTTGTGTAGTTGATTTGGCATTTACGTTGATCACTTTTGTAAGTACAGCGTTACCCGTTACAGTTGATAACTGAAGTGTTTGCGTGCCTGTAGCAACCTTATCAAATGAAACCTGGAAACTCCTGGTTATAACAGGGTTGGGAAATATGCTTACAGCACTGTTGCCGGAAACATTTACAGCAGGATTTGCTTTTACTTCAGAAATACTCTCGTAAGCCAGGTGACCACTTGCAAGGTCAGATGCGTTATAAACATCTTCGCCTTGTTTTGCGAACGCTGTAGCTTTTAAGGTAGAAAGATCTACGCTGTAATAGTTATCTGTTCTGGAGGCACTGCTTACAACCACTTTGCCTTTATCATCTACAGCGGCGCCGTTAATGGTATAATCAGCAGGCATGTTATCGATTGCGCCCATATAATCGGCCACCATTGTTTGTGGGTTAATCCTGAACACGTTTCTTTTCATGCTGATCACATACAGGTTTCCCATTGCATCTGCAATCATATCTCCACCCCAGCTTGTGCAGAAGTTACGGATAGAAATACCATCGTTGTCTGCACCATCTTTTATTGCACCAAGATCTGAGATAGTAATTTTATTGCCGGACGTAAAACGGATAAGGTGGCTTGCATCATTGGTTAGTGCATAGCCATAACCATCAGCGCCAAAACACATTCTTGTTACTACATCGGCTTCGCTTCTTTCTTCAAAAGATTTTAAAGGGGTATTACGCACGTAATAAACAGCGCTTGTGCCTTTATTAAGGTCAAAATACCTTAACTCGTTACTGTGCATCGGCGTAAAAAACAAACGGTTTGTTTTTGCGTCATAAGCTGTTGCAGCCACAAGGCTTTCGGTAGGAGCACCTGATGCGGTACGGGCACCACTTAATGCATCCAATGTTGCGGGTTTATCCTTTAGCGAGTAAATGCTTTTTAATTCAGCGCCGGTTGTTAAATCAATCTGCCTTACAGCGTTCCAGGAAATATCTCCTTTTGTAGAACCGGTAATTGCAAATGCTTTTGATTTTTGGGCAACACTTTGGCCGTTATAGGTTAGACATAAAGCACTTAGCAGGCCTGGGATTAGGTAAAACGTTCTCATAGTTTAATAGTTTTCAGGTGCAATGTAAAAAATTTCTGGTACTTGTTTGAATAAGTTTGTAATAAACCAGCCTTTAATTTCGTTGCAAGCCCTTATTTTGTTGGTATTTTAAGCTTACTCAGGTGTTTCTAAGCCACACAACCCACATGAAAATGTAGTAGTCCTTCTACCGCGTTTGGTGATGGCACAAAATTAAAATCACCTGCAACAAACATTGGCCATTTTAATGCTTTCCTGTACGTTTGCCTTATGCCAAATTTATCTATCAGCCACCGCGGGCAGCTAATGCCGCCTTCACCAATAAGAAAGCTTGTTCCATATGCCGAAACAGCCAAGAAAAAAGGAATCAAGGTTTTTCACCTGAATATTGGTCAGCCGGATATAGAAACACCCAAAGCAGTGCTGGATGCAGTGCGCCATTCAGAATTTAAGATTCTTGAATACAGCCACAGTGCAGGTAATGAAAGCTACCGCCGCAAACTCGTGGATTACTATCAGTCTGTTGGCATTGCCATAGACCATAACCAGATCATTATTACCACGGGTGGTTCAGAAGCCATCTTGTTTGGTTTTATGGCCTGTCTCGATCCTGGAGATGAAGTAATCATCCCGGAACCATTTTATGCTAACTACAACGGGTTCGCAGTAGCGGCGGGCGTCAATGTTGTACCCATCACCTCTTATATCGGGTCGGGCTTTGCATTGCCGCCAATAGCAGAATTGGAAAAGGCCATTACGCCCAAAACAAAAGCCATTATTATCTGCAATCCCAATAATCCTACGGGTTATTTATACAGCAGGGAGGAGTTGGAAACACTCAAACAGATTGTGCTAAAGCACAACCTTTACCTTTTTTCAGACGAAGCCTACCGCGAATTTTGTTACGAGGGCACGCATTTCAGCGCCATGCAGTTAGAAGGTGTAGATAATAATGTTGTGATGATGGATACCATCAGCAAAAGATATAGCTGTTGTGGTGGTCGCATCGGTGCGCTGGTTACCAAAAACAAGGCACTGTTAGATACAGTCATGAAGTTTGCACAGGCAAGACTAAGCCCTCCCGGTTTTGGCCAGATCGCAGGCGAAGCTGCACTGGATCTTCCGCCGGATTATTTCGACGATACAAAAGCTGAATACAAGGCCCGGAGAGACCTCATTGTAAAGCGCCTGAACAAAATGCCCAATGTTGTGTGCCCAAATCCAGGCGGCGCATTTTACGCAATCGCAAAACTGCCGATTGATGACGCAGATAAGTTCTGCCAATGGTTACTCGAAGATTTTTCTTATCACAACAAAACAGTCATGCTGGCGCCTGCCACCGGGTTTTACGGCACCGCCGGTCTTGGCCGGCAGGAAGTTCGCCTTGCTTACGTACTCAATCTTGAAGCTATCAACCAGGCAATGGATTGCCTGGAAAAAGCACTGGAGGTATACCCCGGTAAATCAGGCTGATCAGTAATAATGAGCCAGGGGTTCACCTAAGCATTAAGCGCCTGTTGCGTCGCACTCCTGTACATCCTGTCCGCTGTGCAGCAGTGAGCAACCGTCTCACGATAAAACAGCTTTTCGCCAAATGCGAAGCTATACGATCAGGCTGCTGCGCAGCCTGATCGCTTTTTATATGGCCCGTTGTATGTGCACACCTCACAAAAGCCAAAATACAGGAATACGCCTGCCAATATTTCCACTTATCTTGCCTTGGCAAAAAATTTGACCTCCTGAATAACAATTTTTTAAGTATGGAAGAAAAAGAAAAGCAAACCTTTGAGCAGGAAAACACTGTAGAAACGGCTGATTTTTCAATTAATGCTGACGAAAGTGCAGCAGGCACCACACATCTGAACGAACCAATGAGCGAGCAATCAGAAATTGAAACACTCAGAACCGAACTGCAGGAACAAAAAGATAAATATATCAGGCTATATGCAGAGTTCGATAATTTTCGCCGCAGAACCAGTAAAGAACGGCTGGAACTTATGCAGACAGCCGGCAAAGACGTGATCGTGTCGTTACTCGATGTATTGGACGATTGCGATCGCGCCGAGAAACAAATGCAAACCACTGACGACGTTACCCTGATTAAGGAAGGCATTCAACTGGTGTTTAATAAACTCAGGAATAACCTCTCCTCAAAAGGCGTAAAAGCAATGGAAAGTATTGGCCAGGAATTCGATGTCGAAAAACATGAAGCCATAACCGAAATTCCGGCTCCTTCGCCAGAGTTATCAGGTAAGGTAATCGACGAAGTGCAAAAAGGTTATTATATGAATGACAAGATCATTCGTTTTGCCAAAGTTGTAGTAGGCAAGTAACAGCCAAAACCTGTAAAGGTTGGGGCAGACTTTTTATAAAACAATTTCATTATTACAAAAATTCTTAAGTCCCGTTTGGGATTTAGGTTAAACTCCCCTTCGTGGGGTGGGACTTATGAAGAGAGATTATTACGAAATACTCGGTGTTAGCAAATCTGCCACAGCAGATGAGCTAAAGAAAGCATACAGGAAGGTGGCCATGCAATACCACCCCGACAGAAACCCGGGAGATAAAGCTGCAGAAGAAAAATTCAAAGAAGCTGCTGAAGCTTACGAAGTATTAAGTGACGCGGACAAACGTGCCAAATACGATCGTTTTGGGCACCAGGCGTTTGCTCCCGGCCAGGGTGGTTTTGGTGGCGGTCATGCTTCCAATATGGAAGATATTTTCAGCCAGTTTGGCGATATTTTCGGCGATGATATATTCGGGAGCTTTTTTGGCGGTGGCGGCCGCAGAGGCGGAGCGTCTGGTGGCGGAAGGCCGAGAGGAGTACGGGGCAGCAACCTGCGCGTAAAGCTGAAGCTCACTTTTGAAGAAGCCGCCAGAGGCGTTACCAAAACAATTAAAGTAAAAAAATACGTTGGCTGTAATACCTGCGGTGGCAGTGGCGCCAAAGATAAAGGTAGCGTGCAGACATGCAGCACCTGTGGCGGCAGCGGCCAGGTAAGAAAAGTTACCAATACTTTTCTCGGGCAGATGCAGACTGTTACAACCTGCCCCGGCTGTAATGGAGAAGGCACAACAATTACGGCAAAGTGCGGTAATTGCAAAGGAGAAGGGCGCGTGTATGGCGAAGAAATGGTAACTGTTGACATACCTGCAGGCGTGCAGGAAGGCATGCAACTGAGTATGAGTGGCAAAGGAAACGCCGGCGAACGTGGTGGCGCACCCGGGGATCTTATTATTTTAATAGAAGAAGAAGCACATAAAGAGCTGCAGCGAGACGGTTTAAATGTTGCGTTTGAATTGCATATTACTTTTCCCGATGCGGTATTTGGTACACAGGTAGAAGTACCTACAATAGACGGGCGTGCTAAAATAAAAATACCTGCAGGCACACAAAGCGGGAAAATTTTCAGGTTGAAGGGTAAAGGCTTCCCGGATGTAAATGGGTACCAGAAAGGCGATCAATTGGTACATGTAAACGTTTGGACGCCGCAAAACCTTACCAGTGAAGAAAAAACAGTGCTTGAAAAGCTGAATAGCAGTCCCAATTTTTCTCCGCAACCTGGTAAGAGCGAGAAAAGCTTTTTTGACAGGGTGAAGGAAGTGTTTAGTTGAATAAAAAAACGCTGCAAGACCTGCAGCGTTTTTTTCTTTTTGCAACCATACTACTAATGCTATTATTTACAGACATTTTAGTAATTAATGTATTTAAAAGCTTTTGAAATAAGAAATCCCAACCATCTTTACAGACGATTGGGATTTACAACTTTACCTTTTCCTGTAGAGCGTACGGGAATCGAACCCGTGATTCCTCCGTGAAAGGGAGGTGTCTTAACCCCTTGACCAACGCTCCGTTCCCTTGTTTTTTGGGAGTGCAAAAATAGGAGTCAATTACAATTCCGCAAAATCTTTTTTAAAATATTCTGCAATCGTTATCAATTGTTTTGGTAACTGCCGCCGGAACGCCACAGTTCATAAGCATTACAGAACGATGAACGTAATGCGACGCAACAAAAGCTTAATTCATATTCTACAGCCTGTAAACAAAAAAGATCATGTTTTTTAGCTGTATTCAACGTAAATTCGCAACGCTTTTTAAAAACTAAACAATTAAACATGAGCACAGTAAAAGTAGCTATCAACGGTTTTGGCAGAATAGGCCGCCTGGTATATCGCCAGATCTTTAACATGGAAGGCATTGATGTAGTGGCAATCAATGATCTTACCAGCCCCAAAGTGTTGGCTCACCTGCTCAAATATGATAGCGCACAAGGTCGTTTTAACGAAGATGTAAAAGCAACAGAAAATTCTATCGTTGTTAATGGCAGCGAAGTAAAAATATATGCACAAAAAAATCCTGCTGAAATTCCATGGGGCCAGCACGATGTAGACGTAGTACTGGAATGTACCGGTTTTTTTACAGATAAAACAAAAGCTGAAGCACACCTTACTGCCGGCGCAAAACGCGTTGTAATATCTGCACCCGCAACAGGTGATCTGAAAACAATTGTATTCAACGTTAACCACAGTATTCTCGACGGTAGTGAAACAGTAATCAGTTGTGCATCCTGCACCACTAATTGTCTTGCGCCAATGGCTAAAGTGCTCGAAGATTCTTTCGGCATTGTAAACGGGTTAATGACTACCATACACGCCTACACAAACGACCAGAATACACAGGATGCGCCGCATGCAAAAGGCGATCTTCGCCGTGCACGTGCAGCAGCGCAAAATATCGTTCCAAACAGTACAGGTGCAGCTAAAGCAATCGGCCTTGTACTTCCTTCATTAAAAGGCAAATTGGATGGTTCTGCACAACGTGTACCAACCATTACAGGTTCTTTGACTGAGTTAACTGCCGTACTGGGTAAGAAAACCACTGTTGAAGAAGTAAATGCAGCAATGGAAGCAGCAGCCAACGAAAGCTTTGGTTATACAACAGATGAAATAGTAAGCACAGACATTATCGGCAGCAGCTTCGGCTCTTTGTTCGATGCTACACAAACACGTGTACAAACAGTTGGCGATGTTCAACTGGTACGTACAGTGAGCTGGTACGATAACGAAATGAGCTATGTAAGCCAGTTAGTACGTACGGTACATTATTTCGCTGGTCTAATAAGCAAATAGTTTGTGTTGACCAACAGAAGCAATACTATGATATTTTCGTTGTGTCACTCACTTGTACTTAATGTTCTCTATTGAACTTTCATACAGCCGTAGTGTGTAAACGCTACGGTTTCTTTTTTCACCTTATAACTTAAAAAATGAAAATCAAAAACATTGAAGGGCTTACTGTTGATGAAATGAAAAGGGAAGTAAGTAACGGCGCAAAATTTGTAATTTACCGTTACACCATGTCTTTCCTGATCATAACACTTAGAAGACCGTCAGACATTTATTTTGTAAGATCTCATGAAAAGCCTCTGGTTAAAGGTTTACCTTTTACATTTCTCACTTTAGCTTTAGGCTGGTGGGGAATACCATGGGGCCCAATCTACAGTATTCAGAGTCTCGCAAAAATTTAGGTGGTGGTGTAGATGTAACAAATGATATTGTTGCATCTTTAATCAGCAATAATCCAATGGATGAAGTACAGGTTCATTTACCTAACTAATTTATAATCGTAAAACGATAAACTCATGAGCAAATTCTCCGATCACAACTTTGCAGATGAAAAAGCATTGATCCGTGTAGATTTCAATGTGCCTTTAGATAAACAAACCTTTGCTATTACAGACGACACCCGTATGCGTGCCGCTGTGCCTACCATCAAAAAGATTCTTGCAGATGGTGGCAGCGTAATATTAATGAGCCACCTCGGCCGTCCAAAAGAAGGCCCAGAAGATAAATACTCACTAAAGCACATAGTATCTCACCTCGGGGAATTGTTGGATGGTGTAACTATTGAGTTTGCAGATGATTGCATTGGTGCACAGGCTACCGAAAAAGCCGCAGCATTACAACCCGGACAGGTGTTATTGCTGGAAAATCTGCGGTTCTACAAACAGGAAGAAAAAGGTGATGAAGCTTTTGCAGAAAAGCTATCGAAGTTGGGGGATGTTTACATCAATGATGCATTTGGTACAGCACACCGCGCCCATGCCTCCACTGCGGTCATTGCAAAATTTTTCCCCGGGGAGAAAAAAATGTTCGGCCTAGTGATGGAAGGCGAGGTTAAAAGTGCAGAAAAAGTATTGCACCAGTCAGAAAAACCATTTGTGGCCATTATTGGTGGAGCAAAGGTTTCTGACAAAATACTCATTATCGAAAACCTGCTTGAAAGGGCCACCGATATTATCATCGGCGGCGGAATGGCTTATACATTTATGAAAGCCCGTGGCGGTAAAATAGGCAACTCGCTTTGTGAAGATGACAGACTGGATACCGCCAAAGATCTGTTGGAAAAAGCAACGGCAAAGGGTGTAAGTATTCATTTGCCGGAAGATTCCGTAATTGCAGACAAATTTGATAAAGAAGCAAACACTAAAGTTTCTGTAAGCGACGCCATCCCGGATGGCTGGATGGGCCTGGATATTGGTCCTAAAGCGCAGGGTGTATTTGCAGAAGTGATCCGTAAATCAAAAACCATTTTGTGGAACGGGCCGATGGGTGTTTTTGAAATGGAAAAATTCCAGTCAGGTACAAAAGCAATTGCTGACGCAGTTGCTGAATCTACCGAAAATGGTGCATTCTCCCTGGTAGGCGGCGGAGATAGTGTAGCTGCTGTTAACCAGTTTGGATATACCGATAAAGTAAGTTATGTAAGCACAGGTGGTGGTGCCATGCTCGAATATTTTGAGGGCAAGGAATTACCGGGTATAGCCGCTGTTAACGCTTAACGGTTCCTCATAGATTTTTTTAAAGCCAACATGCAAATAAAAGCACGTTGGCTTATTTTTTGCTGGCAATTCATGGCGTTATAATCGCAATCCGTTCGTGATTTATTACGATTTAAACACATATGGGTTGCATAAACTTTTGGTGAAAAGTATCTTTACATCAGTTAAGAAAACACCGAAAGATTCAAAAATTTAGCAGACTACTTTTGGATTTGGATATTGGAACAAGCAACCTATGGAACAAAAAGAACAAAGTGGCCCCGTAAGGTCACTTTTTTTTGTGCTCAAAGGTCCAGAAGACCGGCATTATCTTTTAACCGGACACCGCTGATCTGTAAGCGTAATGACTCTCTGACCAGGTAAAACATTTTTTCTGCGGCTGCCTGATAACCCAGTCCATCGGGCCTTATATTGGAAATGCAATTGCGTGCTTCATCTGTTAACCCTGCTACCGGGCAATAGGTTAAATATGCGCCCATGCTGTCTGCTGCAGTTAAGCCCGGTCTCTCTCCTATCAGGATCAAAGACAACTTTGCCCGTAATAAATTGCCTGTTTCATCGCTTATTGCAACACGTCCCTGCTCTGCAATACAAAAAGGCGCGACAGTTATCTGCGCCTTTTCCAGCATGGGCATAAGCAGCGCTAAAACGTTTACTGCATGCAGGTTTACAGCTGTTGAAGACAAACCATCTGCAATGGTAATGCACACGTCATAGCCTTTGCTTTTGAAGTTCTTCAGTTTCACCACAGCATCTTCATCAAGTCTTCTGCCTAAATCCGGCCGCTGCAGGAATGACTGCCGGTCTGAAGCTTTGCTGTGTATAAAAAAAACCGGTAACTGGAACATTTGCAACGCGGTAAATATTCTTTCTTTTTCGAGATAAGAGAATACAGCATCCCGTGCGTGGGCATGTGCCATTTTAAAATCCAGTGCCTGGCCAACGGGTAACGACACACCGGTGCGGCCCAACGCTATCCTTGCAGCGGTGAAACTGCGCAGTGCACCCCATTCGTCTCTTTGTGTTATATGTTGTTGCGGTTCTGTCAAAATACGTGTTGCAAAAGTTTGTGTGTGTGCTTAACCGGTAAAGGATTTCCTTCCGCATCTATAATTTCATGCTGCATAAGCCATCGTTCAAACTCAGGTGCAGGTTTAAGTTGCAATGCTTTTCTTACATATAAGGCATCATGAAATGAAGCTGACTGGTAATTAAGCATAATATCGTCTGCACCTGGTACACCAATAATAAAATTACATCCTGCTACACCCAGCAGCAGCAGCAGGTTGTCCATATCGTCCTGGTCTGCTTCTGCGTGATTGGTGTAGCACACATCCATACCCATTGGTACGCCCAGCATCTTTGCGCAGAAGTGATCTTCCAATGCGGCACGCATAATCTGTTTACCATCGTACAAATATTCGGGTCCTATAAAACCTACCACTGAATTGACAATATGTGGTTTAAAATGCCGCGCCACTGCATAGCTTCTCGCCTCGCAGGTTTGCTGGTCGACACCTTCATGTGCGTTGGCGGACAATGATGACCCCTGCCCGGTTTCAAAATACATAACATTATTGCCGGTAACGCCCCTGTGGAGTGAGAGTGTTGCATCGTATGCCTCCTGCAGCAGCGAAAGATTTATACCAAAGCTGCTGTTTGTCTTTTCTGTGCCGCCAACTGACTGGAACGCAAGATCTACCGGTGCACCCTGTGCTATTAGTTCTATTGTTGTTGTAATATGGCACAGTACACATGACTGCGTGGGTATGGAAAAACGGTTTATCAATTCATCGAGCATATGCAAAAGCCTGTGCACATGTGCGGGACTATCTGTAGCCGGGTTAATACCAATCACGGCATCGCCGCTTGCATACAACAAACCATCTATAATACTGGCAGCTATACCTTTTGCATCATCTGTAGGATGGTTGGGCTGCAACCTGGCTGAAAACCTGCCCCTGAGACCAATTGTATTTCTGAAACGCGTGACAACCTCGCATTTTTGGGCTGCGAGTATCAGATCCTGGTTGCGCATGATTTTACTTACTGCGGCAATCATCTCAGGCGTAAAGGCATACTGTAATTGTTGTAACAACCGGGTATCTGCAGCATCACTCAGCAGCCAGTCGCGCAAAGCACCCACGGTAAACGAAGCAATGGTGTTAAAGGCGCTGCGGTCATGCGTATCTATAATGAGCCTTGTTATTTCATCAGCCTCGTAGGGAATAACAGCCTCGTTTAAAAATGTAGTCAGCGAAACATCTGCAAGGCACATCTGTGCAGCCACACGTTCTTCGTATGTATCGGCAGCTACACCGGCCAGCGCATCTCCGCTGCGCAGGGGCGTTGCCTTTGCCATCAATGTTTTCAAATCATTGAAGTGATAGGTATGATTTTTTACCGTGTATTTATATGCCATAGTATATACAAACTTATGTTGCAGGGGCACTATCTCATTACTGCCTGTTGCACAACGGCGGTATTACACGATTGTTGCAAACGCAGTATCGTTGTTGCCCAACTGTTATGACGTACAAGAGTGCGACGCAACAGGCGATGCCACAACGTACAGGTGCCGGGATCATGAAAAAACTAACCCGTTTCTTCAACCACTGCGAGTAACTCATCGTTTATTGGCTGCCTGTGCTTTTTCAACGCTATAAAAATGAACAACGCTATAATTAACCCTGCAAAAAATATTATGCTTAACAATGGATTGTACCAGATGATGGCGACAAGGCAAACGACTGAAAGCAACAAGGCAATGACCGGAAACCAGGGATAGAATGGTGTTTTGAAAGTACCTTGTATGCCACCCTGTTTTTTAAGTTTAAGTAAGCTCATCATACTTATACAATACATTACAACAGCGCCGAGGGCTGATATGATGATGACCTGGTTTGTTGCACCTGTATAAATTGATATAAGCCCTACCACTCCTCCTGCAATTAAGGCCCAGTGCGGTGTTCGGTATTTTTTGTTTACCGCACTTAGTACTGCGGGCAAAAAACCGCTTCTCGATAACGCAAAAATCTGTCTTGAGTAACCAATGATCAACCCGTGAAAAGATGCGATGAGCCCGAATAAACCAATGCCGGCAAAGATTTTTGTCCAGCTATTTGTTTTGCCCAGTACAATACTGATTGATTCGGGCAGGGGGTAATCGATGGTGCTTAGCTGCTGCCAATCGCCAACACCGCCGGAAAAAATCATGACCCCCAAAGCCAGGATAACCAGTGTTGCTATACCCAATATATAACCTTTGGGAATATTGCGATGTGGTTCTTTTACTTCTTCTGCAACCATTGCCACGCCTTCGATACCGAGGTAGAACCACACAGCAAAAGGCAAAGCGGCAAAAATGCCTGTAACACCAAAAGGCATATTGTTGCGCATAAAATTATCAGCACTGAAATGCGGGGCAACAATGCCCATAAAAATGAGTAATTCAACCACCGCGAGTATGGTAACTATAAGATTGAAAACAGCAGATTCTTTAATGCCAAAAAGGTTGATGAAGGTAAATATTACATAGCAGCTCACAGCCGTAAACGTTACAGGAATTTCGCTATGTAAAAAATGCACATAACTGCCCAGTGCAAATGCGATGGCGGGTGGAGCAAAAACAAACTCAATTAATGTTGCATAGCCTGCCATAAGCCCGCCCAGCGGGCCATAAGCTTTGTATGCATACGCAAAAGGACCCCCGGCATGTGGAATGGAAGTTGTTAATTCAGTAAAACTAAAAATGAAGGTGATGTAGAGCACGGTTACCAGGAGTGTTGCTATGAGAAAGCCAACGGTACCGGCCACACCCCAGCCGTAATTCCAGCCAAAATATTCACCTGAGATAACAAGCCCTACTGCCAAAGCCCATAGGTGAACCGGCTTCAGCACTTTTTTTAGTGCAGTAGTTTGGTTGCTCATGGCCTTGAAACTACTGATAAAAAAGATTGTAAAAAAATTGAAGAAGTTTTTTTAGAGTGAGCGACAGTACTACTATTAAGCTGCTGTTGTGTCACTCACTTGTACTTCCGGTACGTGCATCAGCTCTTGCGATCAGGGTTTACCTGCGCAATTAGTTTGCGATTTCAATAAACAATCAGCCTGCTCCTGATGATGGAATCTTTTGACATCGATTTATCAAGGTTGTAAAAAGCATTTTCCCAGTCACCATAGTTAGGGTTAGGCAATACGATAAACCGGTTGCCAAATTCCGCAGCAAGGATTTGTGTATTTTTCAGCCGGCTGTCAAACTTTTTGTCATCATACAGCACACTAAGATCTGCAAGGTTGTCGCCACAAAGCATAACTATTTCATGGGTCTGCAAAATGCTTTGCCTTCTGGGCTCTTTGCTGGATGTATTGGTAAGCAACAGCAGGTGTTGATCATCTGCATTGGGAAAGTTGTAACGCTGCAGGTTTTTCAATGTTTGTGGCCGGTCACTTTCAGCGCGGTTGGTTACATAAAACACTTCTACCTTTTTTGATGCAGCATACCTGAAAAAAGTACAGGCACCGGGAACGGTATCTGCGTTTGCCAATGAGGTCCATTCATTCCATGACTTTTCATCGAATGTTTCACCCGCCAGGCCCTGCTTTACTGCATATGGGCTATTGTCTAATACGGTTTCATCAATATCTGTAACAATAGCCAATGGTTTTGTATACTGCTTTGTTAGAAACTGATCTAGCCGGAGTTGCGCTATGTTGTAAGCCTGGAAACAAAGTGCCTTATACTCCGCGGCCTTTTGCTGGTACATGGCGGTAAACAGCTTTCCATCGGCAACGAGGTTGCTTTGTACAGGAATTGACGGTGCGGCGGTGGATGGTGCTTTTTGAGATACACAGGCGGTAAAGATGATGCATATTAATAAAACAGAGTTCCGGATATTCATAGATGTTTGTTTTACCATTCGGCTCTTGCTGCAGGGCTTGCATCAAGCGACGCGAAGTCGTTGTTTAAAAACTTGTAATAGGCCGTTATTGCGATCATCGCAGCATTATCAGTACAATATTCAAATGCAGGTATAAATGTTTGCCAGCCATGTTTTTTACCCGTTTCTGCCAATGCCGTACGCAAACCGCTGTTGGCACTTACACCCCCTGCTATACAAACATTTTTTACACCTGTTTCTTTTACCGCTTTCTTTAATTTTTTCAGCAATATGTTAATGATCGTGTACTGAACAGAAGCACACAGATCAGGCATATGCTTTTCGATAAAATGTTCATCTTCTTTTTTACGTGCCTGCAAAAAATACAGTACCGATGTTTTTAAACCACTGAATGAAAAATTGAGTTCGGGTATCTGCGGCTCGGCAAATTTAAATGCAAGCGGGTTGCCTTCTTTGGCGTATTTATCTACCAGCGGGCCGCCTGGGTAAGGTAAACCCAGTAGTTTGGCGCTCTTATCAAAGGCTTCACCTGCGGCATCATCAATTGTTTCGCCGATAACTTTAAGATCGTACGGAGAATTTGCCAGCACAATTTGTGTATGGCCGCCACTAACGGTTAAACATAAAAACGGGAAGTCCGGCTTTGGTTCAGCAATTAAATTGGCCAATACATGCGCCTGCATATGGTGTACTGCTATAAGCGGCTTATCCAGTGCCAGTGCCAGTGATTTGGCAAACTGTACCCCTACCAACAGGCTGCCAATAAGCCCGGGCGACTGTGTAAAGGCTATCGCATCAATATCCTGCAGGGAGAATGCCGGATGACCAACCCCCGGTGCCTGTGCAATTTTGGCTGCAGCAGCCTTTATTGCGGCATCTGCTACCGGTACAATGTTTTGCATATGTGCACGGCTGGCAAGCTCGGGCACTACACCGCCATATTTCTCATGTACTGTTTGATTAGCGATAAAATTGGACAATATTTTACCATTGATACATACAGCGGCAGACGTTTCATCGCACGAAGATTCGATTGCCAGTATGCGTATATCCTTCACCGTTTTTTTTGCAGTAGCCTGCTGTTCGTTCATGCTGTTCACAGCAACAAAAATAATATTAAGTAGTTGTAGTAATACACTTTGTATTATAGTTACTAAATGACTAATTTGCCGCCGTGGTAACACATGGCTTCGCTTCGATCTTCGGGTTTGCCCGGCAAATTTGCTGCAGTTGAAGCGTGCGACGCAACAAGCGATGCCACCACTACCAATGCCGGGCTCATAAATGTTTTTACCATGCTTATCGAAAAAAATTTCTATACCATTGAAGCGTTTAGTAACGAATCAGAAACTGTAAAAGCTACGGTTGCAATCAACAAGTTGCATGAAGTGTTCAACGGGCACTTTCCCGGAACGCCTGTGGTACCCGGTGTTTGCATGACCCAGATGGTAAAAGAACTGACTGAAAAAGCGGTTGACAAAAAATTGCTGCTGGCAAAGGCGGACCAGCTAAAATTTCTCTCTGTTATTAACCCGGCGGAGAACAATATTGCCACAATAGAAGTAAAATACAAAGTGGCCGAAAATATGGTTGATGTAAACGCAACCATTACAAATACTGCGGCTACGTGTTTTAAAATGAAGGCACAGTTTACTGTTTTGTAGAAATGACTTTTACCACGCTACCGGTTTTTTTCAGGCATTAAATAGTTGATGAGGTTGAGTGCAGGGTTGGTCATGAACGTAGTGATCAGTGCCATCAATACCATCATAGCAAAAACCTGCGGGGACAGGATACCAAGATCGTAACCAATATTCAGCACAACAAGTTCCATTAAACCGCGTGTGTTCATCAGTGCGCCGATTGACAAACTGTTTTTCCATGTTTGTCCTGTAACCCGGGCTGCAACCATGCTGCCGCCAAATTTACCTGCTACCGCTACCAGTACAATCCACATAAAAGTGATCCAGAGATCACCGTCGTTTAGCAACCCAACCTGTGTACGCAAACCGGTAAACACAAAAAACAGTGGCAGCAGCAGCACAAGGCTTACATCTTCTATTTTATCAATAATGGTTTGCCTGAAGTTTATTTCTGCGGGCATAATGACCCCTGCCACAAAAGCACCAAACAGTGCATGTACACCTATAAGTTCTGTGAGGTAAGCAGAGAGCAACATAACCATGAAAACGATGGCCATCATCGACCTGTTGATAACTTCTCTCTTTATATACAAACTGCCGAGTTTTTTTAGCAGCGGTCTTACCACCGCTACCATCAAAACGATATAGGCAGCCACAAGCCCGATTGTAAACAAAATGTTTACCGAATTATCTGCCTTTACTATAGCAATTAGTGCTGCCAGAATGCACCACGCTGTTACATCGTCTGAAGCGGCGCATGTAATGGCCATTACACCAAGGTCTGTTTTGCTAAGATTGCGTTCTTTGATAATTCTTGCCAGCACCGGGAATGCGGTTATACTCATGGCAATGCCCATAAACAATGCAAAAGATAAAAATGAAATGCCTGCTGGTGAATAAGCCTTATACATGAACAATGCCAGGCACATACCCAGTGCATATGGTATAATAATACTTGCATGGCTGATAACGATGGCAGACCTGGCCTGCCTGCGGATGATGCTGATATCCAGCTCGAGGCCTATTACAAACATGAACAGGATCAAACCAACCTGGCTGATGAACTGCAGATTACCCATTGATGAAGCCGGAAAAACAAATTGTGAAACATCGGGCATACATGCACCGAGTACTGATGGACCGAGTACCACGCCGGCTACAATTTCTCCTACTACCGCGGGCTGACCAATTTTGCTGAAGAGCCAGCCAAAAATTCTCACTGCCGTTACAATCACGATAATTTGTAACAACAGCACCGGCAAGGCAAGGCCGGCACTGTTGATGAATGAGTCTCTAAATGCTGCATAGGTACCAGCAACTGTTACATTCGTGTTTTTATTCCCTGCTTCCAGCAGGCGGCCATGCTGTATAATATAATATGCAGCCAGTGCAAAAACGAGTAGCATACCAACATAAAAAAACAATACAGCATTTTTTTTCATGGCTATGAAGATAAAAAAACAGGTTGCTTTTGCAACCTGTTTTAGAAAGTGTTGTTTATTTTTTTACAAACTTACCAAGCGCTTTTCCTGCATCTGCATAGGCTTCCATAATACGGCCACCGGTATCAAAATCGTAACCACCAAATGTTCTTCCCAAAGCTTTTTCAACAGATATTTTTGCTATAATGTTGGATGGGTTTGCAGTTTCAACGATCCATACTTCGCCATCTATGACTGCATTTTTACGCATTACGCCTACGTTAAAGCCAGGCTCAGTAAACGTTGTTTTAAAGATCAGTGTATACTTTGCATTCCTGCTTTGTGATTTTTCACTGTACTCGGTAAACAGTTCAATAAATTTCGGTTCAAATTTATCTTTGCGGTCATCTACCCATGCTTTTGCCCAGCGGTCTCCCCTGCCATCTTCTTTGTTGTTGTACTCTGCTGTTTTCTTAGCCACATAGTCTGCTTCTTTATCAAATTTTCCCACACTCATATTGTCGTAAGAAAAATCAAAATTTAAACTCGTTTCAGATTGAATGGCATCTAAACTGCCCTCAATAAGTTTTAGTCTTTGCGCAGTTGCGCTGCCGGCAGTAGCTATCATTAAGCTGATACCTGCCAGCGCTGATAAAATTTTCATGATTGATTGTTTATTCTTGGTTTAAATTAAAGGCTGCTTTTTTTGGGAGCCCGGCTGCATTGCTGCTATGTAGCCCCGGTTGCGTCGCACACTTGTACAAATGAATCTCTATTCTGCATGTGCCATCTTCTTCAGCGTACAGCAGCCGGTTTAATGCAGGTAGCATTATATTTTACTTACCAGTATTATACTATGCTGCCACTGCCGGTAGGCGTTATAGATTAAAACGTTTGTACAACCGTGCCACCATGCGCCATGCCGCAGCATATGCTGCGGAATAGTTTCTGCCTGCAGTATTTGTGCAGCAAGCCACACCGCTACGGCCGATGCCGTTGCATAATCGCCCGTCATATGTTTGAAACGTGCTACTACAGGCGCGTTGCAGACGGCGACAGCTTTGTTATAAAGCAGTGCCGTACGTTCATCACCTTCATCACCGCTGAGTAAAAGCGTTGATCGAATATCCACATTGTGCGCCTGCAAAAAATTATACAGCCGCTCTTCAAGTATTCCAGTGTTGCCGGTATGAAAAAAATCAAAGGCGGCAATTCTTACTGCCGCGTTGTTTGCATTATCGTTTACCACGAACATAGCTGCACCTTCTCCGGCAATCGTACCGGTTTCGCTGCCATCGTATAGTGCATCGCTGGAGATATTTTCTTTCCTGAAACAACCTGCCAGTACATCAACATTGTAGTTGTATGGTGATATAACATCTACACCACCTACCATGAAATTTTTGCCGGGATTTTCTTTTACAAGCATGGCAGCATCCAGCAAAGCATTTTCAAAAGAAAACCCGCGATGTACATGCGTGCTGTTATAGCTTTTATTGCTGGTCATTAAACTGATCTGCGATGCCACTGCATTGGCGGTGCTTTGCACAAAATCTCCGGGTGTAAGCAAGCCTTCCTGGTATTCTACCATCTGGTTAAGAAATCTTACACTTTCTTCCATACCGCCATTGGCGGTTCCTATAATAATGCCATCAACAAATGTATGCTCCAGTAATGGCAAAGCTGCCGCTATACCGATTTTTACATTCCGGCTCATGCGGCGCAGTACCCCGGGCGGAATGTTTTTGTAAGCGGGTTCTATTACCTTCAGTTTGTTATCGCCGGTAGTATACAGATGCTCTATATCAACATTGCCAAATGTTTGCTGCGGAGATATACAGGATGACTGGTGTATATAAAGCATGGTGTGATTATTTGCGCATTGATGCCATATATGCTACAGATGAACGGATTGCGACGCAACAGGCGATGCCATGAAAAACCGCTGCCGGTATCTTAACTAATACTTCGAAAAAATGAGTGATGTACAATTACCACCAAAACCAAAAGAATTACTCATTACATGTTGCAAATGCTTTTTTTGATAATACTGCACCGGTATTAAACCTGTTGCAGCAATCGCTTCTCTAAAATGCAATGCAGGGTAAAGCTCCTGGTTGTGCAGTGATAAAATACTATACACAGCCTCTATGGCACCGGCAGCACCGAGCGTATGGCCCGTATAGCCTTTGGTAGAAGCAAATGCGGGTACGTGGCCAAATACTTTTTTCATTGCCACACTTTCCACCTCATCATTGTTTTCGGTAGCAGTGCCGTGTGCATTAATAAAATCAATATCGCCCGGGGAAAGATTTGCTTTTGACAAGGCTGCATACATGGCAGCCACGGGGCCATCGCCCTCAGCAGATAAGGACGAAGGGTGATATGCATCATTTGCATTGCCATAGCCTTGCAACACCGCGTAAATAGTTTTACCCGCGGCATCTGCTTCTTTCTCCAGCACAATATAAGCTGATCCTTCGCCCAGGTTAAGTCCCTTGCGGTCTTTGTCGAATGGCCTGCAAATGTCGTCGCTTAATATGCGCAGTGCATTAAACCCGTTGATGGTAAATTTTGCCAGGGTGTCTGCACCGCCAACAATTGCTCTCTTTGCAAAACCGTGCTGTATAAGTTTGGCGCCGTACATGATTGCGTTGGCAGATGACGAACATGCGGTATTGAATGTATCTGTGATGCCATTCATCCTGTACCTGTCCTGCACATAGATGCCAACAGAAGCAGCATCGTAAGAGGTCATGTATTCAGTACCATTTGCTGTGCTTCGGGTATCGGCATACAATTCATCTGTAAGGCACATGCCGCCAACAGTATTGCCACTGATAAAAGCAGTATTCAAAGAACTGATGTCCGATGCAGGCAAACCGCTGTCTGCTACTGCTTCGTTAAACGCATGCAATGATAGTAACATGGTTCGTGTAACACCAGGTTCACTTGCATGAAGCTGTTCTTTTAGTGTACCAGTTGTTGTTTTTATTTCGCCAAATGGCATAAGACCGGCAAACCGTGTGTCAATATTCCGGAGCGGAGTTATACCACACTGACCATTTACAAGTGCCGTCCTGTTTGCGTCAACAGTATTGCCAACAGCACTTATAACGCCTATTCCGGTAACAACAATGCGGCTCAAATGAGAAAGTTATTTTGTTCTGTGTTTTTCGATATAGTCAACCATGGTATTGATATCGGTTAATATTTTGCGCCCTTCTTTGGGGTCTTTTATTTCAATACCATATTCACGGGAAAGCAAAACAATCAATTCAATGGAATCAATAGAATCAAGTCCTAACCCTTCACCAAAGAGCGGCTCATCATCTTTGATATCTGCCGGGGTAACGCTGAGATTCAAAAACTGAACGATCTGTTGTTTTAGCTGCTCTTTCAAAACACCTGTTTCCATTGTCATTTAGATAAGATTTTTTCGCTTCAGGCCCCACACAGTCAGCAACTGTATAAAGACCGTTATGGCAAATAAAGATAAAATATTCGTTATAATGTCACTTAATTTTCCGCCCTCCAGGAACAAGCCGTAGTAAGCTTCTATACACCAGTGCAGCGGGGAAATGTTCATGAGTATTTTAAACGAAGCGGGCATTACAAAAGAAGGTATCATAATGCCGCCAATAGCAGCAAGCAACACTACTGATACTGCACCAAAGCCATTGGCCTGCTCCTGTGTTTCGGCAAATACTCCAATACAGATTGCATACCCCGCGGCGCACCAGCCACAGGTAAACGTTACAAGCAACAAACCCAAAACATCTCCAGGAATATTGAGTGGTGGTAACCCTAGCAGCGGAAATATCCAAACACCGATTGAAAAAATAACAGCGGCCTGTAAAATGGTTACAGCAGTGTAGGTTATTTGTTTGGATAATAATGAAACCAGGTAACTCGTGGGCAATGTTTTTAACCGGGCAAAACTGCCATTCTGCTTTTCCCTTACCACAGCACCGCCAAGGGAAATAACAATAAAGAACATTGCAAAGATGGTCCATGCAGGAATATTGTGCTGTGAAGCATTGGGTATATTCCTGCTGCCATCTCTCGAGACAGGTATTTCATTTACCTCCACGCGGTTGTTGATCATTTCATTTTCCAGCGAATCGGGTACTGCTGCATCATTCAGGGAACTGTAAATGGTTTGCAGTATCTTTTTATTTTCCACTATCTGCAATGCGCTCCTCAAAGTGCCTTGTATAGACTGCCTGAAAGCTGTTTGCAAAACAGGATGATAGTAAAATGTAACGGGTGTTACATGCAGTGTTGTTTTGCCGGCACTGTCTTCACTTACACCAAGGTCATTCAATGCTTTGGAAGCCACATACGCTGCTTTGTCCGAAAGCTTTGCATCAAACCCGGGCGGTATAATAATAGCCACCAATGCATCTTTGTCGTGCATGGTGTTTTTTATTTGCTCGTCTGTTAAACCGGCCGCAACACTGTCGATGTTAAACATACCGAAACGATGTATGGCAGCGCTTAACTGCCTGCCCGCATCGCCGGTGTCCCTGTTACATAACAGCATACCGATCTTATTGTCATTTACCAGTTCAAACGTACTGTTTTGCACACTGGTTATTACCACTGCCAGCAATATGGGCATTGCAAACATTACAAGCAAACCAACCTTATCCCTCGAAAGAATAAGCAGGTCTTTTTTAATGGTCGCTAAAAGTTTGTACATGCTTGTTAACCGTGTTTGGAAATGAATATGTTTTTGTAACAGGCCAAAGTAAGTTTATGTACCCGGCAGCAACGCTTTACTGATCGTCCCTTGCGTCGCACTCTTGTACTGCAGTGCAGGCATGACCGGTGCTATGCGGAGTTGCTGCCAGCAACCTGCTGCATGCATAACGCTGCCCATAGCTGCATAAAGAACCAAGCGTACAAGTGAGTGACACAACAGGCGATGCCACAAAGTACAAATGCCGGTTACTAAAAAATTAATCCCTGTATGTTTTACCGGTAAGATGAAGGAACAAGCCTTCCAACCCGTCTTGCTGGTGTGCTGCCATCAGGTTGGGTAGTGTATCGTGCGCAATGATCCTGCCTTCATCAAACAATGCTATCCTGGTACAGAGGTCTTCTGCTTCATTTAACTGGTGCGATGTGTACACCAGTGTACTGCCTTCCCTGTTTAATTCTTTCAGGTAATTAATGATGGCATGGCGGCTCTGCACATCAACGCCAACTGTTGGCTCGTCTAAAAACAAGACTTTAGGCTGGTGAATAACGCCAATAGCAAGATTTACCCTTCTCTTCATACCGCCGGAAAATTTTTGTACGGGTTTATCGCTCACATCTTCCAAACCCAGCACCTGCAACAGGTGTGCACTCCTGCGTTGTATTTCAGGCTTTGTTAAACCGGCCCATGCGCCAAAGAATGAAAGGTTTTCTTTGGGGCTAAGCTCATGATAAAATGAAAAATCCTGTGGCACAAAACCGAAAAGATTATTGGCTTTTTTGTTTTGCCGCTGTATTTTATTGCCCAGTAAATGAATGGAACCTTTTTTGTAAGCCAACAGGCCTGTCATCAGTTGCATGAGGGTTGTTTTGCCTGCTCCGTTTGGGCCAAACAGACCAAAGCGTTCGCCCTGCTGAATGGTAAGATGCAGGTTGGCAATAACTGGCGGGTAACCGGGGTAGGCAAAGCTTACATCACTGATGTCTATTGCAGCACTCATGCATTGAATTTTATTTTTGCAAGGTCCTGGAATGCCTTTTTTTCCATGGCCGAAATGGCGATAAGGTAATCACCCATAATATTAAAATCTGCCTGGCTGGTAATACGGCCTTTGTAAATACCGGAAGCCTGCACAGCGGCATTGCGCCACTCGTCGCCGGCCTGCGTAAACTGCTTTGAGATATCAAGCAGCTCATCGAATGGAAAATATTGGTGGGCTTCCTGCAGAAAGGCACCGTATAAAAAACGGAAACCGCCGCCGCCTGTACCGATCTCTTCCTGCATACGTACCAGTTGCGCCAGGTAACTGCCGGCTTTTTGTACGCCCATTTTATCGCGCCATTTCTTAATCTTCCTGCCTGTATAAGCAATACCGCTTACGCCTGCAAAACTGCCGGGTATGTGCAGCATATCTCTTATGTTGAGCTTTATACCTTTTCTTATGGCTTGTTGTATTTGTGCAACTGTTATTTCTTTGGCACGCTCAGGGTAATACAACTGGCCCTTTGGTGCAAGAAACCCTTTTGCAAAACGTACCCGCTCCAGCTCATAACTGCTGAGTTGTGTAACGTATTCCATAATAGGATCGCTGATAAGGTAGTTGTCTTCTTCCTTACCAAACACTACGAGGTTGTGTGCATTAAAATGAAAGCGGTATTCTTTGGGGAAGTAAGTAAGGTAATACACACCTACCTGGCAACCTGCAGGCTGGCCTTGCTGCAAACATTCATCAAGCGCTTGCCGGGCTTCTTCTTTGGAAGAAAACTTTTTGCGGATGATATTGATGCCAAGCGATTTTGCGGTTCTTTTGAAGATTAAACCGGGTTGTGTACGAAAGGAAATGGCCGGGCCATTATTTACTTTCATAAAAGGCAGGTGTATATAAAATAAGCCTGACCCTATACCGAATGCAAGTGGTTCTGTAATAAAATCTACCCCTGCATGTTTGAGTAAATTGCGGGTAACGCCATTCTCACAATGCGCTGCCTGTTGGTGCCCGAAATTAAGCTTCATGCGCATTCATGGTTTTAAGTTGCTCTACACTTACCTCAAAAACGTCTGCGTAGCGTTGTAATTTATCGTGCGATAATTTTTTGAAAACAGCGGGTTTCATGTGCCTCTTGATGGTCCATTTCCAGAAACCTGTGTAAGCTGATAAGATAGAGAGGTCCATAACACGCAGTTCCATGAAAAAGAGAATGGGGCTGGCTTCGTTGTTTTCTACCTTCTTTCTTGCTGCGTTGATCTTTTGTTCGATATCCTGCCATGCTACATCAAGCGCATCTGATTTTATCTTCCAGCCATTGCTGAGCCCGGTAACATATTTGCCATGTTCGTCTGTAACGTAATAAACCTCGGTGGTAAGTTTGCCAAGTGCACCTAAATCCTGGGGAACATTTGCTTTGTTCATGTTACAAAGTTTTTAAGTGGTGAGATTAACCTGTTTGCAGGTTAATGTTGCTCTGTTGAACCCGCTGAGCAAATGTATGGCAGAGCGGGTGTTGTTCATTGCCCATTATTGATCTGCCAGTACAAGAGTGCGACGCAACAGGCGATGCCCAAAGAACAACAGCCGGGCTCACAAAAAATTTACACTACGGTAAGCAGGCTGTACATGTAAGAGAAGCGTGAACTTTCCGGAACAAGTAATAATATCTTCTGGCCTTTCTGCAAATCGCCGCTGTGGAATAACTGGTCGAGCGCCAGGTAGATGTAACCGGCACCCACATTACCGATCTCGCTGAGACAGGTGCGCCATTTTTCCCATGGAATATGCATACCTATTTCATTGAGCCGGTCGTATATTTTTTGTTTGAAAAATTCGCTGGACATGTGTGGTAAAAAGTGATCGACATCTTCTACATTAAAGCCATGCTTTTCGCAGACATCTTTTAAACCGCGGCCACCAAGCGGCACGATATTCTCGCTCAGCAGTTTTACGTCCTGCTTTATACTAAGCACAGATTTCTGCATTAGTTCATCGGGTGTATAGTCGAGGTACCCTTTTAGTTTACCAGCTTCTTTTTCGCTGCCGGCATACATGCAGGGGTCCATTTCATTGGCATAGGATACACCGTCTACCCAATCTATCCGCAAGCTGATGCCATCTTTGTTGGGCGTATCAGACATGTGAAAGGCGCATGCACCGTCAGACAACATCCAGCGTAAAAAATCTTTATCAAAGCTGATATAGGGGTTTTCTTCGAGATCGATCAGTTTCTGAACTTCATCTTCAAAAACATCGGAACGGATGGAAGCTGAAAACCTTTCTGAACCTGTTGCAATTGCTTTGTGCACATTGCCAAGTTTAACAGACATGAATGCATACTTGTATGCATGCATACCTGCGCAACACACACCCGATGGCGAGACTACTTCTACGGCATTTGAATCGGGCAACCAGCCGTGCACCATGCATGCATGGGAAGGCATGATCTGGTCTGGAGATGAAGTGCCGCAGCTTAATAATTCCAGGTGCTTCAATCCGCCGGGATCATCTTTAAACAACAGCCTTATAGCCTCGGCCGTTATCTGGGCATTGGTATGGGTAGGTTTGCCGCCTTTTGAAAGTGCGTAAAATCTTCTTTTTATACCATTGTTGCGCAGTACAATGCGCTTTGATTTGGAAGGTTTGTTATTGATATACCCGAGGTATTCCTCCATTTCATCGTTGGAAACCGGATCGTTAGGAAAGAAATGCGCTGTATTAACAATGTAAACTTCGTTAAAAGACATGTTGGTTACTCCTTGTTATAATTCACACCTAAAAAATACTCAAATTTTCTTTTGGTTCTGCTGTACAGAAAAGGGCGCACAAGAATACTATGAATGAGTAATATAATTGGTGCCGCAACAAAAAGCGCAATTAAAAGATAATATTTGAATGCAACAAGTAACGCTTTCCTTTTTTTTGAACCGTAAATGAGCCTGCTCCACACCTTAAACATTATTCCTGCCTTTGATTCTATGTACATAAGATTGTACCTGATTTCTACTGCTTTAGCCTGCACAAGTGCCTCTTGCATACGGTGGTAAGAGCCTTTGGAAACATATGGCGCAACCACAGCACCAAACGCCTCTACATGATCTATATCCTTTTGTGCCACGCCGGGCATGGGTAAAATGCCCCATTTACGTTCTTTTTTTCCATTCAGCATCCAGTGAAAGATAGTTAATACACCCAACTGGTTATTGCCACGGTCTGCCAGCGCTACATTACCCACCAGGTGAGCACCCGCAGCCTGTAACAATTTCTTTAGTTTTTCCTGGGCATTTAACCACATATTACGTGACCCGATAAGTGTGATAACCGGGGTATTTTTCAGCACTGCTGTTATTCTTTCATCATGCAGCATGGATGTTGCCGGAATACTGGGCGACAAAAACCAGGGCTGGTAAGCAAAGATGACCAGGTCGTATGATGATTCATTTAGTTGGAGCGGTTGCAATTGCTGCGGAATGCCCTGGACGCTTTCGGGCATTGCATCAAAAAATACAGGAGCAGTTTTCCACGGGAAGGGATATTCATTTACCAGCCTTACCCTATGTGTTTCTACCGTATGGCCTGCTTCTTTTAGTGGCTTTGTAAAATTGTTGGTTATTTCTTCAAGCTGGCCACTTTGGGTATAATAGAGGGCTAATATCTTTTTGCTCATTTGCTGAAATTATAGATCTGCCGGCTTTAAAATAGCCGATTGTTTGCTGTAATCGAGAATAGCCTGCCTCAGGTCTTCGGAAAGATTTTTATACGACACCAATATGATGCTTTTATCATCATCCAGGTTTTTCTTATAACCCAATATTTTTGGTGCATTTTCCTGTATCTGCAATCTCAAAAACCTGAATTCTGCGTTTTTTGATGAGGCCGCAATCATCTTTTCCAGTTTTTCGCGACCTTCTTTAAATACTTTCAGTTTGTCTTTTTTTGCTTTCAGCAGGTCTGCTTTTTTCATGAGCAGGGCACCTTCATACGCGTCTTTATCGGCACCTGCTGACTGCCTGACCACAGCAATCTGCTGATCTACTTCTTCTACGCTGGCAGATGCCATTGCCTTGTAAAACTGGCCGCGGTTTACCTGCGCCAGGCTGCCCAGAGCGAGCAACACGAGTGTACAGGTAATCATAAACAGCTTACCGGAAAATTTCCATTGTTTCATATACCATGAATTGAATCAAAGATAATGATAGCATTAAAAAAATAGCATGCAATTGGTTTACCCAACATTTACACTGGTATTTCAGCTGAGTGTATTGATATTATTTACGGCCTGAATATATATTTTGTAACATTACAGGAATAATATTAGCCACTAACTAAGCAATGGCATCTGAAAATATATACCGGCTTATTGCCATAGATGAATATGCAGTTACACCAAAATACCTGCAGTTGACCAATTCTATTATAAAAGCCATTGAAGAAAAAAAACTACTTAAAGATTATGTGTTGCCTTCAATTAACGACCTGAGCTTTGAACTGGATATATCGAGAGATACCGCTGAAAAGGCTTACCGACATTTGAAAAAACTTGGGATCATCGGTTCTGTGCCGGGTAAAGGCTATTTCATTTTGAAGACCGATGTACAACAGCCCATTAAGATATTCCTGCTGTTTAATAAATTAAGTACACACAAGAAAATCATTTACGATGCCTTTGTTGAAAGCATCGGCGAAGATGCTGTGATTGATTTTTACATCTACAACAACGACTTTGCATTGTTTAGAAAACTGCTGACCAACAAGAGAGACGATTACACCAACTACGTAATAGTGCCGCATTTTTTAGAAGGTGGTGAAAACGCGCATGAGATCATTAATACCATACCAAAAGAAAAATTGCTGTTACTGGACCAGACTATTCCCGGTGTAGAAGGAAGTTACGCGGCCGTATATGAAGATTTTGAAAAAGATATATACAGTGCACTGGAACAGGCAGTGGAGGAACTAAGCAAATACAACACCATTAAAATAATCTTCCCGGAGTACACATACCACCCGCGGCAGATATTACAGGGCTTCTACAGGTTTTGCAACCAACATGCTTTTAATTATGATGTAGTGGCAGACCTGAACAGGAACGACATTGCGGAAGGCGAAGCCTATATAACTTTAATGGAACACGACCTGGTTGTACTGGTGGAAAAAATTCTCGAAACATCACTGGAAGTTGGAAAACAGGTGGGTGTTATTTCCTATAATGAAACACCACTGAAAAAAATTATACTGGATGGCATAACAACCATCTCCACAGATTTTCATGCAATGGGCGCTAAAGCTGCTGAATTAATTCTTACAAAATCTACCGAACATTTTGCCACCCCTTTTTACCTTAACAAGCGCGCCTCACTATAATCAACGGTGCCTTAGGGCAGTGGTACGTATGGCAACAGGTTGTAGAGCCTGCAGGTTGCTGCCTGGTTGATCCAGGTAAAAATATGCAACCGCAGAAACATCATCTGAGCGGTAGAAATTCGTCCAGCCTTTATACGAGTCTGCAGACAATCTTGCCACACTATCTTTCCGGTAAAACATTTTAAAGCCTTTTTCCCCGGCTGTTGTAATGGGTAAAATGGCGGCGCCTTCCTGCTGGTAAGCGGCCACGCTGTCCGTTGCATCGCCACCAATCTGCTGCATGGTTACGCGACAGGCAGTTTTAAAAAATACGGGGTCTGGAATATGGTAACGGTAAAATGCCCATTGCAGCAATGAATCATCTGCCACACTGCAGCCTGCGTAATTGTTGATAAACTTACCCTGCCCCCAGCCTGTTCCAATATAATCTTCTGTGCCTGTACCGTTGAGTGTTGGATATGCGCCATCTTCATCGAGGTAAATTTTTACTTCCCCTTCGCCAAACCAGGATTTGCGGTAAGCTTTATTGGCCGCAACGCCGATATTGGCACCAAGAAACCTACCTTTACCTGTTACTTTTGGCAGTATTTCGTAGTCTTCTCCAAGCTTTGTTGCGGTATCTCTTTTCCAGTACGCATGAAAATACATGTTCTCATTGTTCCATGTTTTTAGCAGGCTGTAATTAACATCAAAAAAGAAAAGACCTAATGTTTTAGACGATTCGTTTACCACCTGAATTCTTGCGCCGCTTTTAAATGGCATTTGTATAAAACACTGAAAAGACCTGCCTTCTGCATTTGCAAATAATACATTTTGGAAGGCGGTTGTTTGCCCCAGCCCAACACCAAAGAAATCGCCAAAAGGCACACTTACGGCGGGCTTATCTGCGCCATCCCAATACATTTCGAGTTTTAACGAGCGCAACATTTCCGGGCTGCGGTCATTGATCGTGATCCACATTCGATTGATGATGCCCATGTCTTTTACATCGAGCAATTTGTATACTGCGCCTGCAGCAATCGTATCAAACGCGTGGCCCTTTGCTGTGTTGTTTTCTTTGCCGCCTGCACCAGGCACACCATTGAGGTTTTCGGGGCTGCTCCAACGTGTACTTACATTTTCATCATACTCATATAAACTTCCGCTATGCCGGCTTGCAGCCTGGTCTTTACAGCCTGCAAAAAGCAACACGATAATTACGGGAAGTATGATTTTACGAACAGCAGTATGGCGTTGAGTGGGCATAAAACAACAGTTTTTTGCTAAGTAAAGAAGATGGCTTGTTTGGATGTTTGTGCCGTTGCAGCGTGGTGCACCATGCTGCATATTGCTGCTACCGTACAAGAGTGCGACGCAAGCAAAGCCCAATAGTAGCAATGCAGCCGGCTTCATAAAAATACTTTGCTGTTATCTTCAACTGTGCTGGTTACGCAAAATAAAAAACCCGGCTGTAAAAACCGGGCTTGTATAACAAAACAATTACTGATTAATCAATATTTGGTTGTGGTGTATAACGCAGGTATGGCTTAACCACTTTTACACCTTTGGGAAACTTTTTGATGGCATCTTCTGTGCTTACCGCAGGTACAACAATTACATCCTCTCCATGCTCCCAGTTAGCCGGCGTTGCAACGCTGTGCTGTGCGGTTAACTGCAATGATTCTATTACACGCAATACCTCATGAAAATTGCGGCCGGTAGAGGCCGGGTATGTAATGGTTAATTTAATCTTTTTATCTGGACCTATCACAAATAACGAACGAACTGTAGCAGTTGCAGAAGCATTGGGATGGATCATGTCATACAACGTAGCAACCTTACGGTCTTCGTCGGCAATGATCGGGAACGTTACATCGCAATGCTGTGTTTCATTGATATCTTTCACCCATCCAAAATGGCTGTCGAG
Organism: Panacibacter microcysteis; assembly: GCF_015831355.1. Taxonomy (NCBI): domain Bacteria; kingdom Pseudomonadati; phylum Bacteroidota; class Chitinophagia; order Chitinophagales; family Chitinophagaceae; genus Panacibacter; species Panacibacter microcysteis. Next base: position 86,613 of record NZ_JADWYR010000003.1, on the reverse strand, counting down.
TGCATCTACACTTACCGCAAGCACTTTTACATTGCGCTTTGCAAACTCTTCATTCAATAACGCGGTACGGCCCAGCTCAGTAGTACAAACCGGCGTATAGTCTGCAGGGTGAGAAAATAAAATGCCCCAGCTATTGCCAAGATATTCGTAAAAGTCTATATCACCCGCTGTTGTTTTTGCCTGGAAATTTGGCGCTTCATCGCCTAAACGTAAACTCATAGTCTGTGATTTTAGGATTGCAAATATATAGCCTACCAATTAAGTAGACTAATATTTTTTTGTTAATGAGCTGCATTGCTACTATGCAGCTTTGGTTGTGTCACTCACTTGTACGGCCGGTAATACTATTGGGCAATGCTCAGTCTTCTTTCTCTTTGCGCACCGTTCTTCCTTTTTGAATAAATGTTTTGCCAAACTTGTTCTTTACATCATCAATGGCTTTGTAAAGATTGTTCTTCTTTTCACCGTCATCAAAAAGGCTTGCCTGTACGGCATGGTTGGTAAGCTCGCTTAACCGCACACCCAGCAGCCGTACCGGCTGGCCTTTGCGGTAAAGTTTATGAAAGAGATCTTTGGCGGCAAGAATAAGCTCATCATCGCGCAAGGTATAATTGATGGTCGTTTGCCTGGAAGTTGTTTCGAAATCCGGGTAGCGGATCTTAACCGCTATACAACCGGTAAGTTTTTCATCCTGCCTTAGCTCGTAGCCCACCCGCTCGGTCATGCGTACCAGTTCACTCAGCAAAAAGTCGGTGTTATTGGTATTTGACTCAAAGGTATTTTCCGTAGAAATTGATTTTGCTTCGTGGTAAGCATGTACTTCTCCAAAGTGAATGCCATGGGCTTTTTGCCAGAGGTCTCTGCCCCATTTACCGAGTTTTTTTTCAAGTTCATCCGCGGTATGTTTCGTAATGTCCCCAATCAGTTTTATACCCAGTTCTTTTAAAGCGATATGGGTACTCTCTCCCACACCCGGAATTTTATTTACCGGTAATGGCGCCAGGAACTCCCGTTCTTTACCGGGTTGTACAAACAGGTAGCCGTTGGGCTTGGCTTCATCAGTGGCAATTTTAGAAACCAGTTTATTGGCTGACAAACCAAAAGAAATGGGCAATTTGGTCTTTGCAATAATTTCCTGTCTTAAATCAATCGTCCACTGGTAAGGGTCGAAATATTTATCCATCCCTGTAAGATCAATGTAAAACTCATCAATACTGGCTTTTTCAAACAGTGGTGCTTTAGCAGCAATAATTTCTGTAACCCAGCGAGAGTAACGGCTGTAATCACCTCTTGAACCACGCACCAGTATTGCCTGCGGGCAAAGCTGCAAAGCTTTTTTCATTGGCATAGCAGAGTGTACACCAAATTTTCTTGCCGCATAACTGCATGCGGCTACCACACCACGTTCCCGGCTGCCACCTACAATTACAGGTTTATCCTTCAGTTCCGGGTTATTCAATACTTCAACGCTTACAAAAAAAGAATCAAGATCAAAGTGAGCAATATAGCGTTGTGGCTTTTTCATTACAGGGCGAAGGTAAAAAAGTTTGCAGTGTGTTGTGGTTATACGTGTGGCTGCTCAAAACGCTTTTTTAACAAAAGAAAACGTCGTTCAAAAAAAGTATATGATAAAAAAGCCACTGCCATTGTACCTGCAACACAAAGTACATAATACATGACCGTTGCCATCCATGTTGAAACATGCAGGAAAAAATGTTTCATTACTGCCGCTACCACAAAGGAGGTCATTACATGAAACATATACATACCGTAGGAAATATTGCCGAGTTTATTTAATACTTTGCCCTCTGTATTTAAGAAGCTTTTATTATTTACAGACACGCACAGCAGTACATATAAAAAAATTATGCCCATCAAAACACCATTGTAAATACTGCTGAATAACAGGAAGGATAATGCTGCCACTATACTGTTCGACGAGTGTTCGAGTTCTTTGTTAAAAAACAGGGCACTGAAAAGTATACAGAACATTAATGCCTGCATGGCATAACCAAAGAGCGGCTGTAGCAAACGTTTATACCTGCTTTGCAGCAGCAATGCACCCAGGCAACCGATACTGATCACTTCAAAACGAAGACCAAGCAAAAAGCTTCTTACATGTGTGCCTGCAAAAAAGTGATCAGCAAGCAGGTTGAGTATAAGCTTGCTAACGATAACCGCAAAGAAAATAGCTGCAAGCCTTTTCTTTCTGAATTTTATTACCGGCGCTATAAGCAGGTAAAACTGTTCTTCAACACCAATAGACCATAGCGGCGAGAGAAGCACCTGTGGGCCAAACATAAACGTGGTATTGGGCAACATAAACAGGAACAATAACAACTGTGGCCATCCCAGGCCAGGATCAGCTGACAGATTAAAAACTGCAGATAAAAATGGGAAAATGGCAAAGGCAATGCATATAACCAGGTAATACAATGGCCATATGCGCAGTATTCTTCTGATGTAAAATTTTTTGACACTTATTGTACCGGTACTACGGTGCTCCTGCAATAACAGGGAGGTGATGAGAAACCCGCTCAATACAAAAAAGAAATCCACTGCACGGCTGCCATTATCAAACAATGACCAGCCTCTGAAATCTGTAATGTTTGGGTGAGATGATGTAGTGATGAATGTGGATGCATGAGCTATGATTACAAAGAACGCTGCAAAGAACCGAAGGCCATGTAGTCCTTTAAAGTATACTGCAGGTTGTTCATTCATGCCGTTATAAGTTTTCCATCCATGCTTTCATACCTCCATCCAGAGAATAAACTTCACATGCACCAGCTTGCTTCTTCATTTTCTTTACAGCTTCCGCACTCCTTTTACCTGACTGGCAGTAAAAAATGATGGGTTTATCCTGTGGAATTTCTGTAATACGGTCATCCAGTATAGCTACCGGAAAATGCAACCCTCCAATGGTAAATTTATCTCGTTCTTCCTGTGTGCGCACATCAATCAACAGGTGCGTTTCTGTATCGATCGCTGTTTTTGCTGCTGCTATCGAAATAAGGGGCACCATAAACGTTTCGGGTAACTCGTTTACAAATGTTTTACTGGTGTTTCCAATTTTTATAACACGGCTCTGCATACTCTGCGCATCAAATACCAGTATTTTGCCAGCCAGTATTTCTCCTGTTCCTGTTATAAATTTTATTGCTTCGTTGGCCTGCATACAACCAATAATACCTGCCAGCGTTGGTATAACACCGCCTTCAGCACAATTTGGTATCTGCGCTGCATCCACTTCAGGAAACACGTCCCTGTAGTGTGGCGTGCGTGTGCCATCTGCATTGAGCACATTCCACACAGCAACCTGTCCTTCATACTGATAAATGGCTCCATAAACAAGTGGCTTGTGTAAGATAACGCAGGCATCGTTGAGCAGGTAGCGGGTATCGAAATTATCTGTACCATCCAATACAATATCAACATTGCTGATGATTGCTGCCGCATTATCAGAAGTGATACGTACATCCAGCGGAGTAATAACTACCTGTGGATTTTGTTGCTGCAATTTTGCCGCTGCAATGACGGCTTTCTTTTTTCCTACCTCTCCGGGTGTATATAAAATTTGCCTGTGCAGGTTACCAATAGAAACCACGTCATCATCGGCAATAAAAATACGACCCACACCGGCAGCAGCAAGGTACTGTGCAGAAGGGCAACCCAGGCCGCCTGCACCAACAATCAACACGCTTGCATCCTTAAGTTTTTGCTGCGCGGTTTCTGTAAAACCAGGCAGGTTTATCTGGCAGCTATATCTTAGCAGTTCTGCATTCATCAGGTAAGTGCAGTTTTATTGTCCATTACTTTTTTTGCTTCCAGCAATTCGGCTTCTGTGTTTACATTCATCAGCTTTAGCGGTTGCGGTGCCTTGATCATTTTTATATCGGCATTACGCAGTACTTTTCTCGGGCATGAATAACCCTGGCCAAGAAACGACAACAATAGCGGGTAAGCTTTGGGCTCCCAAATGGTAATCAATGGTTCAGGAAAACCATCGTGCGGACTTTCAAATGTGGTGGCAACCTTTGAAGCGTCCCTGTACTGAACGAGGTAATTCAACATATCACTATCCAGCAACGGAAGGTCTGAAGCTACCACCAGCCAGGCAGCATCGGGATCTTCCCGAAAGGCAGAAAGTATCGCACCAAAGGGTCCGAGACCTGTAAAGCTATCGGCAATGGCAGGATAGCTGTTCACGTTCTCAACCTGCTCCTGCCGGCATGAAATAAAAACACTGTTGCAAACAGGCCGCATCAGGTCCGCCATATAGGTTCGTTGTTCCTTTCCATGCCATGCTATCACGGTTTTGTCGAATCCCATTCGCTCACTCCTGCCACCTGCCAGCACCAGGCCCTTTAACAACGGTTTATTTTTTTCCTGTTGCTTTTCGAAAAATTCAGTAATGTTTTGCGCTTCTTTCAGAGCCAGTAAAGGCAGTTGCTGCCAGTGGGGAACAGCTTCTTTTATAAAATCGAAAATGCCATCGGCGTTTTCATGCAGCAGTATCAGTTGTACATTGCTTAATTGAGATACACGCTTCAGTAACGACGCCTCTTTCATCTTATCAATCACCACTATCTGTTTTGCAGCTTCGTAGTGGTTCCCGTTTACAAGTACAAGATCAGCATCATTAAACAATTGGCGTAGCTGAAACTTGTCCGGCTCCTGCTGGTAGCGAAATTCTTTATACGAAATCTTGTCTGTATACTCTATAAAACTTTGTTGAGACTGCAGTGCAGCAATTTTGTCTTTATGGTCTGCATCTGCGTAGGCACACTTGTATTTTGCAGAAAGCGCCTTTATAATTGTATTACATAATGCCTGCACGTTTGCGCAGGTTGTGCCCAAAACAGCATACTCATTACGGTTAAAGTTTCCGATGGCCGGCCTTGCAATAGCTGCATGCTTTTTATGATCTTTTGAAATCATTCTTCCCTCCTGTTTTTTCCATGAGCTTTGTTTCCTTAATCACAATATCATGGCTCAATGCCTTACACATATCGTAAACCGTTAGTGCTGCAACACTTGCGCCCGTCAATGCTTCCATTTCCACACCAGTCTTTGCGCTAATACCTGTTACGCACTCGATCACTAATTCGTTTGACTCATTCACGTGAATACTGATGTCGCATTTTTCAAGTCCCAGCGGGTGGCACAAAGGAATCAGTTCACCGGTTTTCTTTGCAGCCATAATGCCTGCAATAACCGCTGTCTGAAATACAGATCCTTTCTTCGTTTGTATATCGCCATCAACCATTTTCACAAGCACTTCCTGTGGCAGATACACGATGCTCTGCGCCTTTGCCACGCGTAATGAAATAACTTTTTCACCCACGTCAACCATCTTTACTTTACCCTTCTCGTCAATATGTGTAAAATCGCTCATATAATTTTGTACTTGGCTGTATTGCTACTATTAAGCTTTTGTTGTGTCACTCACTTGTACGTTTGGTCCATTATTCAGCACGGTGAAAGCTGCTGCATTTCACCATTTACCCGCCAGGGCAAATGGCCATATCCTGTACGTAGTTCCTTTGGTAAATTTATCCTGTTCCAGCGGAAGTTCCATAAATGCATCTGTTGAAATAAGATTGGCAAAATCCCCTGATCCGTTTCCTTCAACAGGTGTGGCCAACAATATTCCTTGTTCATCCAACCGCAAATGCACCTGCAAAAAATATTGCAGGGCGGGCTTAAATGTAAATTCAGTATCCAGTCGTGCGTACATAGCCGGCTTTGCAATAAGCAGGTTATGCTGCAGCCACAAAACGAAATAACGGTGTAAACACATAAACGTTGAAACAGGGTTACCTGGAAATGCAAATACAAGCACGCCCTTGCTATGCGTACCAAACCAAAACGGTTTGCCGGGCCGCTGCTGCACTTTGTGAAACAGTTTGTCTACACCGCATGCAGACAAAGCCTTTGGTATATAATCAAACTTGCCTTCAGATACACCGCCACTTAAAATAATTACATCGTATTGCAGCAAAGAATCGGCTATTACCTGCGCGGTTATAGTTGCATCATCTGGTATGTGCAGCATAACAGCATCAATACCGTATTGCTGCAATGAAGCCTTAATGGTATAGTTGTTTGATTTTCTTACCTGGTATGGCGTGGGCGTTTCATTTACTTCAACCAATTCATCGCCCGAAGAAATGACCACTACTTTCGGCAGTTTTTTAACCTGTAAAAAGTTTTTACCAACAGCTGCGGCCATCTGAATTACAGCCGGTGTTATCAACTGGTTAGCTTCCACAACAACATCATGCAGATGCTTATCCTTTCCTTTAAAATGTATGCTCTGATTTTTTGTTACTGTTTCTGTTGTAATTGTGGCAAAACCATCAGCCAGTATTAAATCTTCATAGCGGACGACCGTATCGGTAGTTGCAGGCAATGCAGCACCGGTCATGATCTCTACACAGTCTGCCGCGTCGTTCAATTCAACTGGCTTTTCTCCTGCTGCCTGCGTACCTGCTATTCTGAATACGCGGCGCCCTTCCTGGTATGCCTTAAACTGTATGGCAATACCATCCATTGTAACGCGGTTGTATGGCGGAAGATCGCGATCGGCTGTTATGTTTTCTGCCAGTACACGACCAATGGCATTTTCAAAGTGCAATTGTTCTGTACCGTAATCTCTTCTTTGTGCAAGTATTATTTCTTCTGCCTGCTTAACTGTAACCATTACCAAATTTATTACTTATACAATAGCAGGCTGTAACAAAGATGCGCAGACCCTGCGTTAAGCTGCCGAATAAAGCTTTACAGTACAAGTGTGCGACGCAACAGGTGCCTCATGCATAGCCTGTTGCCTGGTACATAAATAAAAAACCTCATCGCTTGGCGATGAGGTTCTATAAATAAAGTAGTGTGTAATTATTTTACTTCTACTTCTGCACCAGCTTCTTTCAGCTTAGCTTCAAGATCAGCAGCTTCTGCTTTAGAAACGCCTTCTTTAACTGGTTTTGGAGCGCCATCAACCAAATCTTTTGCTTCTTTAAGACCAAGACCGGTTAATTCTTTAACGATTTTTACAACGTTAAGTTTGTTAGGACCAGCAGCTTTCAGAACTACATCAAATGCAGTTTTTTCTTCAGCAGCAGGGGCAGCAGCGCCACCAGCAGGAGCAGCAACAGCTACAGCTGCAGCAGCAGGTTCGATACCATATTCATCTTTCAGGATTTTGGCTAATTCGTTAACTTCTTTAACTGTTAAGCCAACAAGTTGTTCAGCAAATGCTTTTAAGTCTGCCATTGTTGTCAAATTTTTTCCGCCTTCATTGCCTGTGCTCCGGCGGAGAATTTAAAAAAATTTGTGTGGTACTACCCCTCAGGCTGGGATAATTATTTTAGTATTTAAAAATGAGCAACTATGAAAATCAATATTGTCTTTTCAAATCGCCACATTTTAAATTGTCTATGCTTGTGCTCTTTCTTCCAAAGCTTTTACAAGACTTGCCAGTTTGTTGCCAGCGTTTAAGCCGCTGATAACATTCTTCGCAGGAGACTGGAGTAAACCAATGATCTCACCAATAAGGTCGTTCTTGCTTTTAAGCGTTTTGAGTGCTTCAAGTTCTTTATCGCCAACAAAGATCGATGTATCTATGTAAGCTGCTTTAAGAACAGGTTTCTCAGATTTTGATGCTGTGCGGAAGCTGCTGATAATTAAGGCAGGCTCTTTTGCATTCTCGCTAAAAAGCAATGCCGTAACGCCGTTCAGGCTTTCATATACACCGGAAAATCTTGTGCTGTCGATTGAATCCAACGCTTTCCTGATCAAAGTGTTTTTAGCCACTTTCATCTCTACGTTTTTATCGAAGCATATTTTACGTAATTTATTGATCTGGTCTACAGTTAATGATTCTGTATTGGTAACGTAGAAGTTATTGTATTGATTGAATTTCTCTTTGAGCGCTTCAATCACTTCATTTTTTTGATCTTTAGTCATAACGCTTTATTTGTACGCCAGGGTTCGTAATTACACGAATCAGGTAGCTTAGTTATGTAATGTTTTTGTGTCTATGGTAATACCGGGGCTCATTGAGCTTGCCATACTTACAGCTTTGAGATAAATACCTTTTGCTGCAGATGGTTTTAACTTGATGATTGCGTTGATAAATTCGTTGCTGTTGTCAGCCAGTTTCTCAGGCGCAAAAGATACGCGGCCTATAGAAGCGTGGATGATACCCGCTTTATCAACCTTAAATGCGATTTTACCACCTTTAACCTCGTTAACAGCAGCAGCCACATCATTGGTAACTGTACCTGTTTTTGGGTTTGGCATAAGGTTACGCGGACCAAGTATTTTACCCAGTTTACCAATTTTAGGCATCACAGACGGTGTAGCGATGATTACATCGATCTCCGTCCAGCCACCTTCAATTTTTGTGATGAATTCATCCAGACCTGCAAAGTCAGCGCCTGCTTCTTTGGCGGCGGCTTCTTTATCAGGCGTACACAAAACCAACACACGTTTTGTTTTACCTGTTCCATGTGGCAACGTTACTGTACCACGAACCTGCTGGTCTGCTTTTTTAGGGTCTACACCTAAACGCACGTGCAGATCCACTGAAGCATCAAATTTTGCTATATTGATATCTTTAACGATAGCAGAAGCTTCTTTTAAAGAATAAACTTTGTTTTTATCGATTTTCGCTTCCGCTACTTTTCTTTTTTTGGTAATTCTTGCCATTTCAGAAGTTTTAAGGAGTTAATTAATTTGCCCACGGAGCGTTTCCTTCTACCGTTAAACCCATACTGCGTGCAGTACCGGCCACCATTTTCATAGCGCTTTCAACGGTAAAACAGTTAAGATCACTCATTTTGTCTTTGGCAATAGCCTCAACCTGTGCCCAGTTTACTTTACCAACTTTTACACGGTTGCTTTCCTTAGAACCTTTCTGAATTTTTGCAGCTTCCATTAACTGAACGGCTGCTGGTGCAGTTTTAATAACAAAGTCGAAAGACTTGTCAGCATAAACGGTGATGAGTACAGGAACAACTTTTCCCATTTTGTCCTGGGTTCTTGCATTGAATTGCTTGCAGAACTCCATGATATTTACGCCCTTGGAACCGAGCGCAGGACCCACCGGAGGTGCAGGATTGGCTTGACCACCTTTAACCTGCAGCTTTACGAAACCTGTGATTTCTTTAGCCATTTGTTTAATTTTTATTGGTTCGAACGTCTCCCGTTTGTCGGCAGACTCCCAAGCTTACCCCAATTTAACGGGGAATAAAAGAACTTTTTGGGGCGGCAAAAGTAGGAAATATTTCTGATTTGGAATGTATTACAGAAGATTTTTTGTGGCCCGGGCGAAAGAATACGCATTTGGCTGCTGTTGCGTCGCACACTTGTACTGCAGGTATGTAAGCAGCAACGATGCTTTTTCGCCCACAACAACCGCTTTCAATATAGCAATAATACAATTTACAAATGTGTAGGTTATTGCAACAACCTGTACCCCGCAGAAGGAATTTCAAATTTGGAGGCGGGAACAGGATTAAAATTTATAACAGTGGCTGTATACACAATTTTTGACTTACCGGCGCCCATTGAAGTTTCATACTCCAGCACAAAACCCTGTATATCTTTAAACTGGAAAGGGTTTTCGTTTGCAGATGGCATAATGGCCGTTGTATAATACATACTGTATGAAGTACCATCTTTAAGCGTGGCTATTATTTTTTTGCACTCGTAACCTAAAATCGTTTTCTTTTCGGTTGTGGGTGTAATCTTCATACCCTCGTACTTTTTGTTTTCACTGTTCCACTTCTCAGGAGTGTAAACAGTTTTGTATTTATCGGGGCCCACTTCTTTCAACACTACAGCAGAACCTGCTTTGTTATCGTAAATGATGGTTTGTTTAAAGCCGGTACTTTCAATGTCAGTCCTGGCAAGTTTACCTTTAACATACAGTGTCTTGGTAGCACCGGAGAGATTTTTGTTTGTTCCGGCGTCTTCTCCATGAATATTAAACGTAACGGTGCAATCGCCTACCACAACTGTACCCTGTGCAGTTGAAAAAATAGCCAAGGCAAGGAACAGTAGTAAGAGTAAATTTTTTTTCATACGCTAACACTTAGGTAAAAGTATGTTTTTTATATGTTTAGGATTCGTGAATGTTGCCGGGCTGACGTGGCAATACCTGTAATAAAAATGCAATTTATACTTAATTATTTACCAGCCACAAACAATAAAAACGTTGAAAAACATTTTTTATTTGCTGCAATAAAAAAACCCACGCATTTACGTGGGCTTTTTCTATACAGGAAGCCAGCGGTTTTTTACTGACCTAAATATACTTTGAGCAACTTGCTGCGGTTGGTAGATTTCAATCTTGTAAGTGCTTTATCTTTTATCTGGCGTACGCGTTCCCGGGTAAGGTTAAACTTGTGGCCAATATCTTCCAGGCTTAACGGGTCTTCCTGCCCGATGCCAAAAAAGTAACACACTACCTCCCGCTGCCTTTGAGAAAGTGTTTCAAGCGAACGCTCTATTTCTGTTTTCAGTGACTCGCAATGATCCATTCTGTAATCTGCCTGCTCTGCATTTGGATTCTCCAGCATATCGGCCAATGTGTTGTCTTCGCCATCTGCAAGTGGTGAATCCATACTCAGGTGTCTTGTTGCTACATTAATAGCTGCAGTTATTTCTTCAGTATCCATTTGCAGCAGGTCTGCCAGTTCTTCTGTTGTTGGCTCCCGCTCAAATTCCTGCTCCAGTTGCTGAAAGGCTTTGCTGATCTTGTTTGTCAGTCCCACTTTATTAAGCGGCAACCTTACTATGCGGCTTTGTTCGGCGAGGGACTGTAAGATACTTTGCCTTATCCACCATACAGCATACGAGATAAATTTAAAACCTTTTGTTTCATCAAAACGCATTGCGGCTTTTATAAGCCCCAGGTTGCCCTCGTTAATAAGGTCTGGCAGGGAAAGACCCTGGTTTTGATATTGCTTGGCAACCGACACAACAAAGCGAAGGTTTGCCTTAACAAGGCGATCCAATGCCTTCTGATCATTCTTTTTGATTTTCTCGGCGAGGTAAACTTCCTCTTCGGGTTTGATCAGTTCTACTTTACCTATTTCCTGCAGGTATTTTTCGAGACTTTGAGATTCACGGTTAGTTATTGACTTTGTGATCTTAATTTGACGCATAGCCATGACCATTAATTTTGGGGTCAACAATATTGTTTAAACGCCATAAAAAAATCTGAATCGGGAGGATTAGCTGAAGTGGTAGCAAGGTAGACAAACTATATGTGCACGCCAAAAATTATGGATGGGATTTTCCACCTAAAAAATAGGTAAAAACACTGTTGGTGCGCTATTGTAAAAAGACTATACTGAGGTGATTTTTAAAAAGTTTTTTCTCGTGTCAATAATTTAATATTATTGCAACCCCCAAGCTAATGGAAGCATAAAAGAAGAATAATGGCAAAAAAGCAACTATTTACAATCGAATACCCGGTAAGGTGTTCGCCATCAATATTATACGAGTTCTTATCTACTCCTGCAGGTATGCAGGAGTGGTTTGCTGATAAAGTGGATGAGCGTGACCATGTTTTTATCTTTTCCTGGAATGGAACTACTGTTGAAAAAGCAGAAGTAGTGGAGCAGGAACAGGATAAATTTATCAGGTACCGCTGGCTGCATGCAGGAAAAGATGAGTATTTCGAATTCAGGATTGAGAAGACTGAGATATCCAATCAAACAATTCTTATTATAAAAGATTTTGCTGAGAAGGCCGAGATAAAAGATCAAACGCAGCTTTGGGACTACCAGGTGAAAGAACTTTTTCACAGGCTGGGTAACTAGTGCGAACAGCTGCATTAACTACCTGCAGTACAAGAGTGCGACGCAACAAAAGCCTCATAGCTGTTCTGCCGCCGGGTACATCAATATGCTAATTTTTCTTTGCGGGCAGGTTAACCAGGTATTGAAAATTCTGAACGAAAAAATCATACACATCATCCCACTGTTGCAGTGGGATTTTTTTTGCAATTTTCATAAAAGTGGCACCTTGCTTTATGTCGGCATCGGCCAGGGGAATATAATTGGACGGCTCAAAATGGTGCTGCCATTTGTCTTCATTAATGCAATAAAACCACTGCGCTTTTTCTTTATTATCCTGCATTACGGCATCAACATACAACGGCACATACTTACCCTGCAGGTGAAGCGTAATACTAAAAAAATTGCCCCACCAGAAAAAACATCTTACAGCAAATGCATCTGTGCGTGAAAACGACCGGGGATAATCGAGCATAACATATGGCAAACCGTTGTACTGTTCGCCACGGTATATTTTTGGCGATTGCAGCAGTATAGCTGCATCCGGCAAATGGTGAGGCGCTGTTAACCGCTCTTTAAACGTTTCGCTTAACATGCCAAACAACTCATATACTTTTTGTATGATGTTGTTCTTTGTTAAAATAACCGATTCATCACATACAAGTGTCAATTCATTTTTCGAAAGCTTTACATTTGCCGGTACCATACTAAATGAATAAGATTGCAAAGTGGTAAAAAAACTTGATATACTCATTCTCAGATCTTTTGCGGGACCATTTCTTGCCACTTTCCTGATAGCGCTGTTTGTGCTTACCATGCAATTCTTCTGGCTTTACATTGATGATCTGGTAGGTAAAGGTCTTGATACCGGCACGCTCGTTTATTTAACAGGTCTTGTTGCCGTTACCTGGGTGCCGCTGGCGCTGCCACTGGCATTACTGCTTTCTTCTATCATGACATTTGGCAACCTTGGCGAAACCTTTGAACTGGTTGCTATAAAATCTGCCGGTATTCCATTGATAAGGTTTATGCGGCCACTACTGATTACAACTGCTATCTTAAGCGGCATTGCCTTTTTATTTGCAAACAATATTATTCCTGTTGCCAATCTTAAACTTAATGCGCTTAAATACGACATCATCGTAAAGAAGCCTGCATTCGATATTAAAGAAGGCATTTTCTATGATAAGATTGATGGATTTATTTTAAAGATCGGCAGAAAAGACAAAGACGACAGCACGATACACAACGTGATCATCTACGAAAAAACTTTTGGCCTGCAGGATCATTTTATGGTGGCAGAAAGCGGTGTTATGCGTATTTCGCCAGACCAGCGCTACCTTGAATTTGAATTGCATAACGGCTGGAACTACCAGGAAAATGGTAACCGCTATTCGGCCAATACAGAGTTTATCCGTCTCGGTTTTAAAACTTATAAGAAAGAATTTGACCTGAGCACTTTTATGTTCAACAAAACCGAAGACAGCCTGTTTAAATACGATCCCAAAATGCTTAGTCTGCGGCAAATCAATATTGCTGTTGACTCGCTTGAAAAAAATGCCCGGAAATCATTAACCAAAGCAGAATCAGATCTTAAAACGTCGCTCAGCTTTTTACGGTACGAAGCTGCAAAATGGGCGCCGCTGAAGAACGATACCAAAAAGGTTAAAAAGTTTGATAAGTTGATCCCCGACTCTGTAAAAATGAGCGTTTTTGATGGCGCCATTTCAAACCTCAATACTGCAAAAAGCCAGGTGGAATTAATGTCTACCGAGTACAAGAGCAGAACGGAAATGATCCGCAAACATTATATTGAACTCAACAGGAAAATTGTGCTTTCATTCGCCTGCCTCGTACTTTTTATGGTAGGTGCACCGCTGGGTTCCATTATACGCAAAGGTGGTTTGGGAACGCCGTTGATCTTCGCAATTGCTTTCTTTGTGCTATTTAATATGCTCAACACCTTTGGAGAAAAATTTGCCAAAGAAGGCGTTACCACCGTATTTACCGGCATGTGGCTCTCAACATTCATATTGGTGCCAATTGGTTTGTTCCTCACCTACAAAGCCATGAGAGATTCGCAACTGTTCAACAAAGAGTTTTATTACAGGATGCTTAAGCGCAAAAAGAAAGAAGAAGGAGTATAGTTTTTTTGGGGCCGGGCTTTGGTATTTCATGGCATCGCCTGTTGCGTCGCACACTTGTACGTTCCGTTGCTATGGCTACTGCAGCGTTGCGGTTTCACTTACTCCCTGCTTTTTACAATTTACCTTTAGCGGTCTGTTTTTCTTGTAAAGATGTAAGAATAATAATCAGCTATTACAGGTATTTACAAAATCAGTTGGGTATTTTTGCTATCCTGTTTTCCAATGCTTATTTAACACTGTTTAATATTGAATTCAGCCAAACAAAATTTTAGGGTACAACAATGGATAACGCTGCTGTCGGTAATACTTTTTGCTGCAAAAATTGTTGCGTATTATCTTACGTCCTCGCTGGCTATTCTCTCAGATGCGCTTGAAAGTATTGTAAATGTTATTGCCGGTTTTATTGGGCTGTATAGTTTATATGTGGCAGCAAAACCAAGAGATACAGAGCACCCATACGGGCATGGCAAAGCCGAGTTTGTTTCTGCAGCCGCTGAAGGCGCACTGATCTTTGCTGCTGGTTTACTGGTACTATACGAGGCTACGCAGAATTTTATAAAAAACAAACCGGTAGAAAAACTGGATACCGGTCTTATACTGGTGGCACTAACCGCCGTTATAAACTTTGTGGCCGGGTTCATCTGTATAAAAATTGGCAAAAGAAATAACTCGCTGGCATTGCAGGCCAGTGGTAAACACCTGCAGCTCGATACATGGTCAACGCTGATCATTATTGTTTCGCTGGTGGTAATACTTTTTACGCAGTTATTCTGGCTTGATAAAGTGGTTGCACTTGCCATGAGTGTTTTTATCATGTACAATGGTTACAAAATACTACGTCAATCACTGGCCGGCATTATGGATGAGGCTGATATGGACTTGCTGCAACGAATGGTGAACATGCTTAACAGCAGGCGCAGGCCAAACTGGATAGATCTTCATAACCTGCGTGTAATCAAATATGGCAGCGTATTACATATAGACTGCCACCTTACCCTGCCATGGTACATGAATATTCATGAAGCACATAAAGAGATTGACATACTGGTAGAGCTCATTAAAGAAGAATTTGGAGACGCAATCGAAATGTTTGTTCACACAGATGGCTGCCTCGATTTCTCCTGCCACCTTTGCCAGAAAGATGATTGTAATGTAAGGCAACACCCGTTTACCAAGCGTGTTGAGTGGACGCTTGAAAATATTATTTCGAATAAAAAACACCAGCTTTAGGCTGGTGTTTTTTTGTTATTGCAAAGTAAAAACAACGTTTACCTCAAACTTAATTTTCATCTTCTTAAAATCTACATCTAATGCAGCCTGTTCTGCGCCGTCTGCAGATGCTTTCATCATTACGTTAGCATAATAAGGTCTTGGCGTATGATCAATTTCCACAGGATCGTTGATAGTTATGGCCTGGCCAACATGTTCACCAATTGCCGCTGCGAGGTAGGTGGCTTTTTCTTTTGCAGCTTTAACCGCAGCAATCTTCATTTCTTTTTTCAGCTCTTCTATTTTGCTGTAAGCTGTTTTGGAGATGAAGAAGTTTTGTGTTGCCTCATCATCCATTTTATCTACCAGTTCATCAAGCTTTGCTACGCTACTTACTTTAACGACGTAGCTGATAGCTGCTTTCATGTCTGGATTTTGTTTTTTGCTCTTCTTCTGTATCCAGTATTGCTGGTCGTACCCCTGGTAGCTCTGCACCATTACTTCTTTCTCGGTTAGTCCGATGCTCCTGCAGGCGGCAAGAAAATTATTCCTGATGGTATTGATGTCAATTTTATCGCCGTTCTTTTTATTGTATTCACGCAGATCTACCTGCACATAAATTTCGTCTGGTGTTACCTCTGCTTCTGCTGAACCACTTACGGAAATTGTTTTCTGCAAAGGCTTCTGCTCCTGCGCAAACAAATGCGATACCATTACTACTGCCGTTACTAACGTAATTATCTTTTTCATACTTCTGTGTTTTAATAACGGATGTAAAAAAAGATGTGATTACATAAGTAGCTACTACGGCGATGAATGGCTTAACAAAATCTTTGCACTAAGATCAAAAGATAGTTATCGGTTAGTTGTGGAGATTCTTTGCTGTTACGCGTTTGAAAAAACGCATCACTGATGCCTGAAGATATACAGTACAAGTGAGTGACACAAGGGACGATGCCATAAAAAACTACTGCCGGAAACACAATTTTCCGGCATTTATCAGCACGGGAAACAAAGCCGGAATAATGACCTTATTTAATACATGCCACAACATTTGCCGCGAAGGCATCTACATCAAATTTATCGCTGTGTGTTAGCCCCAGGCGCACGATAACAAGCTTTTTTGAAGGAATTATAAATACATATTGCCCTTCGTAACCATCGCAACAAAACATGTCGGTAGGACAATGCGGGTATAACCGGTTGGCTGGATTCTCTTTTGCACCTGCGTTTAACCAAAACTGGTAACCATACTGCCCCAGCGGTGCAGCATCGGCAGGTGTTGCAGTTGCTTTTACCCAACCTTCGGGAAGCAGGCGTTCATTGTTGAACACACCATCGTTCAGATAAAGCAAACCAAAGCGGGCCCAGTCTCTTGCTATACCATAGGAATAAGACGAGCCAACGAATGTGCCGGAAGCATCTGGTTCAAGTATTGTATTATACATACCAATTTTGTAAAAAAGCTGCTCGTAAGGAAAGGCGCGGTAACCTGCTTCTCCCACCTGCTCCCTGATGATCCTCGACAATAAATTGGTATTGCCACTTGAATAATAAAAAACGGTACCAGGTTTGTCTTTTAAAGGACGCCCGGCAGTATAAGTACCCATAGCAGCTTTTTGAAACAACATTTTCGTTGCATCACTACTTTTGGAATAGTCTTCCACAAAATCGAGACCGGTGGTTTGCTGTAAGATATTTTGCAAAGTAATGGTGTTGCGCGGGTCATTTGCATCTTTCCATTCCGGAACAGGGGCTTTCGCATCAACTGATAGTTTGCCTTGTTTTACCAGGATGCCGGTAAGTGCGCTGGTAATACTTTTGGTCATGCTCCAACCTATGAGTTTTGAGTTTTTGGTAAACCCTTCTGCATATTGCTCGGCTATAATATTGCCATCGTGCAGTACAATAACCGCCCTTGTTCTTACAGGAGCAGTAGTGTCTTTTTCAATAAAAATATCATTCACGGCTGATTTCAATTTCGCCATATCCACTGACGAATCTGCAACGGGTAGCAGTTTGTCGCCCATTGGCCATGGAATAGTGTCAGTATTGATCTGCGGACTTGCAGCAAGGCGATACTGCTGACCCCTGACGGCAGCTTCGGAACGTTCATTGATCAACGTTGCGCCGAGGCCGTGCCTGTAAACAGCTTTGCGTTTTGCGAAACCGAAAACAGTACCCGTAACAGAAGAATCTTTATAATCAACAGTAAAGGTTCCGATATTCATGGGCGTAAAGGAAAGTTCCTGCGCTCTTACCTGCGCCTCACTTCTGCCGGCAAGAAAGACTGCACTGCACATATTTTTTGCACCATAACCACTGATAATGGGAAAAGAAACCCAGCAATAGTAAATGCCGTAGCCAAGGGCAGCCAACAAAATAATAAGCAGGCTGCGCAATATGATTTTTTTAAATTTCATGCAGTCGTTTTTGTGGACAACGTAAATATAACAACTGCTTTGTTTATGTCAAATACGATGGCGGAACATTACGCGTTTACCAACTCTATTGTATTACCTGGAACTTTGGCCGGGTTTTCAAAAAGAGATGAAATATCTATGTCTTTTGCAAGTTTTTCTTCCAGCATACCGGCAAAAGTTTCCATATAAACAATAACATCTTCCTTTATATTTCTTTTTAACCACCTGAAACCACCCGGCAGGTTATCCAGTACTTCGCGGTCTTCGAGGTATTCAATATTGTGTACATCTGTTGGCGTTAAACCCAGTTGTTCAAGTTTATGAATAAGCAAACTGACAGGTGCATCTGTAATGCTGCAGTACTCCTCTGCAAGTTCTGTCCACTCACCTGTACCCGTTTGTGCATACCGTATAATTTCTTCCTTGCTGAGTTTGGTAACAACCTGCAAAAGGTTACCACAATTGCAGGAGCCGTGATTACCCCACGCATAGTGTACACCGCTTTTTAAACGTGATGCCGTCTCACGCAGTGCCAGTACCAGTTCCACATTTGCTTGTGCCATGTTAAAAAGAATTTAGATTGTATGAAAAACAGAAGTTTATGTTTATTTTACCTTTAAAACAATAAAACCTTCATTTCGTTGACTACAAAATTACAAAAGATGAAAAAGCTAACCCTGCTACTTCTCCTGGCACCACTGTTTTCTTTAGCGCAGGAAAAAGGAATGCATTTTGAACACGGCGCTTCCTGGGAAGCCATAAAGGCCAAAGCCAAAGCCGAAAATAAATACATTTTCATGGACTGCTTTACCACATGGTGTGGGCCTTGCAGGTTTATGAGTGCAAATGTTTTTCCGCAGGAAAATGTAGGTGCTTTTATGAATGAAAAATTCATTAACGTAAAGGTTCAGTTAGATACAACTGATGCAGATAACGAAGAAGTTAAAAGCTGGTACAAGGACGGGCACGATATCATGGAACAATACCAGGTACGGGCATTCCCTACCTACCTGTATTTTGACCCTAACGGGAACGTGGTACACCGCTCTGTTGGTGCCGGGCCAGCCGAAATGTTTCTGGAAAAATCTGCCGCTGCCCTAATGCCGGATAAGCAATATTATACGCTTTTAAAAGCCTATGAAAACGGTGCAAAAGATTCTGCTGCGCTAAGGAAAATGGCGCTGGCGGCCCAGGAAGCGTACGACATGGAAAACGCTCCAAAGATTGCCAATGAATATCTTGTCACGCAAGCCAATCTTTTTACAAAAGAAAACCTTGCTTTTGTTCAAAATTTTACACAAACAAGCAAAGACAAAGGTTTTGACCTACTGTTGAAAAATCAACAGAAAGTCGATGATGTTCTTGGCAAAGGAAGTGCTGCTGCCATTCTTCAGCCAATCATTATGCGGGAAGAAATCTTCAAAAATCTTTCCCCGGAAAGCGATAAGGCTGTTGACTGGCAAACCATAAAAACTGCACTCTCGAAAAAGTATCCCGCCTTTGCAGATGAAGCGCTGGCTAAAGCGAAAGTAATGTGGTACCAGCGCAAGGGCGACTGGAATAATTACCAGACGGCTATTGTTGCATATATGAATAAATACGGAGCCGGTGCTTCACCCAATGAACTGAACAGTTACGCATGGACGGTGTTTGAAAACTGTAACGATATGGCGTGCGTGGCCAAAGCACTTGAATGGAGCAAAAAAAGTTTCAAAGACTCAAACGAGCCCATGTATATAGACACATATGCCAACCTGCTTTATAAACTGGGTAAAAAAGATGATGCTTTAACATGGGAACAGAAAGCAATGGAACTTGCACCGGAAAGTGAGAAAAAAACTTACCAGGAAACAATTGACAAAATGAAAAAAGGGGAAAAGACCTGGAATTAATTAAAAGATAACCACATAAAAAAAGCTCCGCTACATGCGGAGCTTTTTTTATGCAAAATTTGTTATTCATAAATGGCGACTACCTGTGTTCCATCGCTGCTTTTCGCGGCCCTGTACATTCCTGCACTGTTAAACAACATAGCTATATTCCCGGTGCCGTCTACACCAATCATCCCGCCTTCTCCACCAATTTTAACCAGCTTATCGTTCACCACAATATTCATGGCATCGTGCAAACTCAGTTTCCTGTAAGCCATTAAACAGCTTACATCATATGCGGCAACGGCTTTAATAAACAATTCTCCGTGGCCTGTGCAACTAATGGCACAGGTATGGTTATGTGCG
Source organism: Panacibacter microcysteis (assembly GCF_015831355.1). Lineage (NCBI taxonomy): Bacteria > Pseudomonadati > Bacteroidota > Chitinophagia > Chitinophagales > Chitinophagaceae > Panacibacter > Panacibacter microcysteis. The sequence continues at coordinate 66,787 of NZ_JADWYR010000003.1, read as the reverse complement.
TAGGTACCGGCACCTATTACTGGTGTATCTCCTATACGGCCAAACTTCTTGTTTGTCATACCACCGGTAGATGTTGCGGCAGCTACATTACCTGCTGCATCGCATGCCACAGCACCAACGGTGCCAAACTTTTTTTCTTTCTGCAACGGGTCATTTTCTTTTGAATGATCAAGCGCGTACACATCAGAATGCTTTATTGCCTGCCATTGATCGTAGCGAAACTGAGAGAAAAAATATTCATCTTTCTCAAATTGCATTTGCTGTTGCCTTGCAAATTCGGCGGCGCCTTCGCCACTCAAAAACACATGGTCACTGTTGCGCATTACTGCGGCAGCAAGCTTTACAGGGTTGCGTACATTTTTAACACCGGCCACTGCGCCTGCACCCAGGTCTTTTCCCTCCATTACAGATGCATCCATTTCATGCATGCCGGTCTTTGTAAATACAGCGCCCCTGCCTGCATTAAAGAGTATATTATCTTCAAGGGCAGCCACTGCAGCAATAACGGCTTCGGTTGAAGAAGCACCTTCTTCCAATAGCTTGTAGCCCGCAACCAATGCGTCTTTCAAACCTTGCGTGTACAAAGCTTCGAGTTCCGGCGTCATCTCGCTTTTTAAAATGGTACCAGCCCCGCCGTGTATTGCTATGGAAATCTTTTTTTGCATACTTGTATTTTTATGTGCCCGGCTTTTGTATTTCAATGATACATTGTTGCGTCGCACTCTTGTACGGCATTGCAACCTTCAGCAACGATACAGCAAAAGCTAAACAGTTTGCAACAATGGTTTTTACAATGTTTTAAAAACTACAGGAAAAAATAAAAGCGAACTACTGCTGTAATCCGCTTTGTATCAAAACCTGTTTTGAACATTAAATTACCAAAACACCTTTGGCAGTAATGGTTAATTCTTTTTTCGCTTCTTTGATGGCGTCTATTTCTTCTTTGCTTTTGTTGGCGTCTTCTGCATAATGCTTTAGCTGTGCTACAGAAGTTGTTTTTTCTTCTGCAATACCGTCTACAATCACCTCTTTTCCGTTTAGTGCCAGCGGTACAAAAAATGCATGGTCTTTCATACGTACCATCAGGTCACCATCTGCAGATTTTATTTTTATCCAGCAACCCATTGCTTCGCAAACAGTGGTAACGGTACCTCTAATTTTTACTTCGGTTTTTTTGCCTTCGCGGCTTTTCATAACTGCGGCAAGCTGCTCAACAGTTATTGCATCATCGGCTGTGGTCTTGGCGCCAAATACGGTTCCCTTTTCTGCCGGAACTTCAGGAGGCTGTGCATTTATATTGATTGCAACAAACAGCATTACAACAAGGGCAGCGAATGTTTTCATGATTAAATTTATTTGTAGTTTATGTATTAAAATTATGCGTTTATTAAAACTGTGCCTGAAGCCGCAGTGCTATGGAGTATCGTTGTTGCATTTGGTTATACCGTACAAGAGTGCGACGCAACAGGCGATGCCATGAAAAACCAATGCCGGCTTCACCATTACCTATTCTATTCTTCCATCATTTCCTTTATTGTTTCAAACACATCTTCTGCATTGGGCTTGCTGAAGTAATCACCATCGCTGCCATACGCAGGCCTGTGTGCTTTTGCCGTAAGTGTTCTTGGCGCAACATCCAGCCATCGGTAGCCACCCTGCTCTTCCATTACTTTATTGAACATGTACGCTGCGGCACCACCCGGTACATCTTCGTCTATAAAAATTATGCGGTTTGTTTTTTTCAGCGACTTTAAGATGCTGTGGTGTATATCAAAAGGCAGCAGGGTTTGCGCATCTATGATCTCGCAACTGATGCGTTGCTCTTCCAGCCTTACGGCTGCATCCTGCACAATGCGCAGCGTGGAGCCGTAAGAAACTATGGTAATATCTGTACCTTCTTTGATTATTTCAGGAACACCGAGTGGCACGGTCATTTCCAGCAGGTTTGCGGGCAGTTTCTCTTTAAGCCGGTACCCGTTTAAACTTTCAATGATAATTGCGGGATCATTACTTTTTAAAACCGTATTGTACATACCCACAGCCTGCACCATATTCCGGGGCACACACACGTGCATGCCACGAAGCGAATTGATGATCATTCCCATGGGAGAACCGCTGTGCCATATACCTTCAAGCCTGTGCCCGCGGGAACGTACAATGATCGGGCAATGCTGCAAACCTTTAGTGCGGTATTGCAATGAGGCTACATCATCCGTAAGCGGCTGCAAACCATATACCAGGTAATCGAGGTATTGAATTTCTGCAATAGGTTTTAAGCCACGCAATGCAAGACCAATACCCTGCCCCATGATGGTAAGTTCGCGTATACCGGTATCAAAAATCCGGTTTTCGCCATATTTTTCCTGCAGGCCCGCAAACCCCTGGTTTACATCGCCGATAAAACCTACGTCTTCACCAAAAGCCACTACTTTTTTGTTTGCGGCAAACAGGCTGTCGAAATAGCGGTTGATGATTTCGTAACCGTTTAATGTTGGCGACGATGCGGTATAAACGGGCTTATGTTCAGTTACTTTCAGTGCTCCTGAAGGGCCTTCATTATAAAGGTGTGAATTATACAGGGCGCGGTTTACTTCCTTTTGTTCTTCGTAAAAAGTTTTAAGGTCATCGGCGCCGTCTTTGCCGGCAGCATCTACAGCAAGAGATAACGCACGCATAATATCTCTGCGAAGTGCATCCCGGTTTGTTTCCAGGTTTTTTGCGATCTTTTGCAGTGCATTGTACCTTTCTATATCATGCACCGTGGTAGCCCTTATTACTTCTACAGCTTTCGCCGTTTCAACCCTGATGGCGGCCGTATATTCTTCCCAAGCGCGGATGCGGCTTTGCTTCACTTTTTCTTTGGCGCTTTCCTCAATGGCGAGCAGTTCATCATCTGTTGCAATTTCATTTTCGATGATCCATTCCCGCATTTTTTTCAGGCAGTCCCAGTCCCTCTCCCATTGCAGGCGGTCAGCATCTTTGTAGCGTTCATGGCTGCCGGAGGTTGAATGCCCCTGAGGCTGTGTTATTTCTTCTACGTGAAATACTGCAGGTACATGGGTTTGCCTGACCTTATCAAGTGCGGCCTCAAATACCTCGCACATGCCTGCGTAATCCCAGCCTTTCACTGTGTAAATATCGATACCGTTTGTGTCAGGCTTTTTCTGGAAACCTTTTAATGCAGCAGAAATAGAGCCTTTGGTGGTCTGGTATTTTTTTGGAACGGAGATACCATAGCCGTCATCCCACACAAAAACAGCGAGCGGTACCTGCATTACGCCGGCCGCATTGATTGTTTCCCAGAAATGCCCTTCTGAAGTAGAAGCATCACCAATGGTACAAAAGCACACTTCATTGCCGCCGGTTGACAGGTTTTTTTCATCTTTCAGCGCCGGCGAATTGCGAAACAACTTTGATGCAAATGCCAGCCCCAGGCTGCGCGGCATCTGAGATGCCGTAGGCGCCATATCGGTAGCTACGTTTTTAATAGTTGCCAGTGGTAATACATGGCCATCATCATCAAAATTCCTGGAAGTAAAATGGCTACTCATCTGCCTGCCTGAGCTAAAGGGCTCATGTTCAGAATCGGGGTCGGCGTATAGTTGTGCAAAAAACTGCTGTGTGGTGGCAATACCCGTTGCAAACACAAAAGTCTGGTCGCGGTAATAACCGGAACGCCAGTCACCGGGTTTAAAAAACTTGGCCATTGCAATCTGGGCAATTTCTTTTCCATCGCCAAAAATGCCGAACTTGGCTTTACCGGTAAGCACCTCGCGGCGACCAAGTAAACTTGCCTCACGACTTTCAAGCGCTACGCGGTAATCTTTCAATACTTCATTTCTGAAATCGTCATATGAAAGCATACCATCGGGTTGCTGGATTATTGCAGAGCTGTTTTCCATGCGACAAATGTATAGTTTACAGAACGTAAGGAAAAAATAACCGGCAAAATAAAATGCACATCTACGGCACATTTGTAAAATAAAGAGGCGCCTTTCTGTGTTTATTTAAAGATAACTTTTAAAGAACAATTATCATTTTAAAGATTTTACAAAAAGACATTTGTATAATTTTACAATTGTAAACTAAAAAACGATGAAGAAAGCTCTATTAATGATTCCTGCGTTCTTTGCAGTAATGCTGTTACATGCACAAAGCACGGAACAGGAACAAAAACCTGCACCCGATATTACCAAAGTAGTGGAATTCAAAGAACTGGACCACGATTTTGGCAAAATTCCTTTTGGAAAACCCGCTGAGTTTCAGCTGGAGATGAAAAATATCTCTAATGATACCGTTAGAATTGAAAATGTACAGGTTGGTTGCGGCTGTACTACCCCAAAATGGCAGCCCGGCCCTTACAAAGCCGGCGAAACTTTTAAAATCGGTATCGGTTTCAACGGCAACACAGATGGCGCTTTTCAAAAAGTGGTAACTGTTTTCTTTAGTAATGGTATGAGCCAGGTAATCAAATTTCATGGCCAGACTTACAAAACACCGGATAACGCAGCACCCGGAAATGGTGCGCTTGAAAAAATAAGACCTAACAAATAAACATTCTAAACCATGAGAAAACTATTAGCGGCACTGGCATTTGTAATTGCCATCCCTGTTTTAGCACAAACAAACGCTCCTGTAAGCTTTAAAGAAACAAAACATTCTTTTGGCAAAATAGCGCAGGGCAAACCTGTAACAACGGAATTCTCTTTTACCAACGTATCAGACAAACCTGTTGTTATCGAAAGCGCTGTTGCGGGTTGCGGTTGCACCAAACCAGAGTATCCTGAAACACCAATTATGAAAGGTAAATCTGCAACTATCAAGGTTACATACAATGCTGCTTCTGTAGGCAATTTTACCAAGACTGTAACGGTGAAATTAGCCGGAACAGCCGAGCCAATTGTACTTACAATTGACGGAGAAGTACTGAAGCCATAAACAGCATTTGCAATAAAAGTAAAAGCCCACTTCCGGTGGGCTTTTTTTATGGTATGATCCAGGCTGCAATACTACTATCGGGCACCTGCGTCGCACTCTTGTACTGCAACAATGCTACGCAGCACGTGCTACCGCCGGCATTTTTACAGGCCTGCTTTTAGCAAGCCTTCCGTGGCCTGCCGGTTAAACGATTGCCTGTTGCGGCATTACGATCGGCAACGGGTAAATAACATATTGCGGCCACAGTTATTGGAATGATGCATACTGATCTGCTGTACAAGAGTGCGACGCAAGGGACGATGCACAACGCTTCAACTGCTGGCTACATAAAAAAATCCCGCTGCATACACAGCGGGACTTTTATTCAATCATTCATTCATCTTATTACGTACGTATCGCCGATTCATCCATTTCTCTTTCCAGTCTTTGTTGTTCCTGTAATTTCTTTAGTTTTTTACCATATGCTATTTTGGTGATCAGTACAAAGAGTACCGGCACCACGAATATTGCCAGTGTGGTGGCTGCAATCATACCACCAAACACCGTCCAGCCAATGGTTTTACGGCTTTCTGCAGCTGCACCACTTGCAAATGCCAGCGGCAGCACCCCGAGTATGAATGCCAGCGACGTCATTACAATAGGTCTCAAACGAAGTTCTACTGCCTGTAATGTTGCATGCACAATGTCTATGCCCCTGTCTACACGTTCTTTTGCAAACTCCACGATAAGGATAGCGTTTTTGGCAGCCAGCCCGATCAATGTTATTAAACCAATTTGCGCGTAAATATTGTTTGTAAGATTGGGCAATAATGTAAGTGTAAGAATGGAGCCAAACGCGCCGATTGGTACCGCAAACAACACGGAGAATGGTATAGACCAGCTTTCGTACAAAGCGGCCAGGAAGAGGAACACAAACACAATGGAAATGGCAAATACAATACCTGTGCTGTTGCCTGCGGCAATCTCTTCGCGGCTCATTCCGGAAAACTCGTAGCCGTAACCGGCAGGCAATACCTTTTCGGCAGTTTCTCTTAATGCATCAATGGCCTGGCCACTGCTAAACCCGGGTTTGGGTGTACCGTTTATCTCAACAGAACGATAAATGTTGTAGTGAGAGATCAATGCCGGGTTCTCCACGAGTTTCGTGGTTACAAGTGAACCAAGGGGTATCATATTGCCCTGCGAGTTGCGTACGTAGTACTGTTGCAGGTTATCCAGCGATGTACGGAAACTGCTGTCTGCCTGCGCCATTACCCGGAAGTTTCTTCCATACAGGTTGAAATCATTTACATAAGAGCTGCCAAGTAAGGTAGACAATGTAGAAAATACGCTTGCCACATTTACACCCAGTTTCTTTGCCTTGTCTTTATCCACATCAATCTGGTAGCTGGGTGTTTTGGTAGTAAAGAAGGTATATGCCACACCAATTTCAGGGCGCTGGTATAATGCGCCAAGAAAATTTTTGGCTACCTGCTCAAACTGTTGAATATTGTCTGTACTGGTTGTTTGCTGTAACTCGAAAGTAAAACCGGAAGTCTGGCCAAGACCCGGAATAGCGGGTGGCGCAATAGGTAGCACCCTGGCTTCTTTTATGTTCGCTGTTCGCTTTTGTATCTCGGCTATTACACCTTTGATCTGCAATTCGGCAGCTTTCCTGTCTTCCCACGGTTTGAGGTTTACAAACATGGTACCCACGTTTGATTTATTGGAGAAGCTGATGATATTTAAACCAGCCAGGCCACCGACAACTTTTACTGCAGGCATGGATTGTACACGACCCATGATCTCTTTCAGCATTTCCACACTGCGGGTAGTAGAAGTTCCTTCTGGCATTTCGTAAGTTACATATAAGCGCCCTTCATCTTCCGTTGGAATAAAGCCTGTGGGTTTTGTTTTAAAGAGGAAAAACAAACCAACAAACAGGCATACCATCATGATCAGCACATAAGGTGTTGCTCTTATCCATTTACCTACGCCTTTGGTATAAGAACGTGTCATTTTTCCGAATACCCTGTTGAAAGAAGCGAAGAACTTTTCCAGCCAGTTCTTTTTGGCAGTGGCTTCTCTGGATGGCTTTAACATGGTAGAGCAAAGCGCCGGTGTTAAAGACAGGGCCACAAATGCTGATATAATAACTGACACCGCGATAGTGATGGCAAACTGCTGATACAGTCGCCCCACAATACCGGGCACAAAGCCTACGGGTACAAACACCGCTGCAAGAATAAGCGCAATGGCAACCACCGGCCCGGAAATATCTTTCATCGCTTTTTGGGTGGCTTCTTTAGGCGACATTTTTTCGTGGTCTATGTAATGTTGTACGGCCTCCACCACCACAATGGCATCGTCTACCACTATACCAATGGCCAGTACAAAGGCAAACAACGTAAGTGTATTGATGGTAAAGCCGAATGGTATAAAGAAAATGAATGTACCAATAAGCGATACCGGGATAGCCAGTAACGGAATAAGCGTTGCACGCCAGTTCTGCAAAAAGAGAAACACCACGATCACCACCAGTATCAATGCTTCCACCAGCGTATGCAACACCTCACTGATAGACACTTTTACTACGGTTGCGGTCTCAAGCGGCATCAGGTAGTCCACATCTTTTGGAAACGATTTCTTTAACTCTTCCAGCGTTTTTGTCAATCCTTCAAATGTTTCCAGCGCATTTGCACCCGGTGCCTGGTAAATAAGCACGAACGCAGCAGGCTTACTGTTTACATATGCATTTATGCCGTAATCAAACTTGCCCAGTTCCACTCTTGCTACATCTCTTAAGTACACCAGGCTTCCATCGGCAGGGTTTGTTCTTACTACAATGCCTTCAAACTGATCCTGCGTATTGATGCGGCTGTTGGTTAATACATTGTATTCAAACGCCTGTACGCCCGGTTGAGGATTACCACCAATGGTACCGGCTGCTACCTGCAGGTTTTGTTCTGTAAGCGCCGCGGTAACGTCTGCTGGTGTAAGACCAAGGCTTGCAAGCTTTACAGGATCAAGCCATACACGCATGCTAAAATCATCGGCCCTGGTAAAGATGTCACCAACGCCTTTTACACGCAGCAGCGCGTCTTTTAAATAGATGTTTGCGTAGTTGCCTAAAAAGGTGGCATCATGCGTACCATTGGGCGAGTACAATGCCAGTGCCACCATAATGCTTGGGTTACGCTTACGCACCGTAAGACCCAAACGCTTTACGGCGTCTGGTAATGTAGGTTCAGCAACACTTACACGGTTTTGCACATCCAGTGTTGCAATATCTATATCTGTTCCTACTTCAAAGTTTACCGTAATGGATGCCTGGCCACTACCTGTGCTGTTACTGCTCATGTATGTCATGCCCGGCGTACCGTTTACCTGCGTTTCAATAGCGGTGGTAGTTGTCTGTTCCACTGTTTGCGCATCGGCACCTGTAAAGTTTCCTGCTATTGAAACAGTTGGTGGGGTAATATTAGGGTACTGCGCCACAGGTAATGTGCTCATTGCAATTAACCCAACGAGTACTATTACCACCGAAATAACGATTGCTGTAACCGGTCTTTTAATAAAAGTATCTGCTATCATCCTGGTTAGTTGAAATTTCTTATTTGTAATTTATCCGCTTCCTGTGCAGTGCCGGCTGTTAATGTACCCGGCGCCATTGCTACTATTAAGCTGCTGTTGCGTCGCACTCTTGTACAACAGAATATGCCTCGCCACTGTGCAGCCCCCAGTGCCATTACAACCTTCAGCCGGTGCCGTCATCCGGTAATGTTCATTACCGTACCGTTTAAAAACACTGCAGTAAGCCGACTGATGGCCATCTGTATCATAAGCCGCTATAGCGTTTCTGCATTTGTGCAGTAACAGCTACTTCGTTTTGGCAGAATCAGGTTTTGCCTGCGCCGGAGCGGCAGGTTTATTCTGCGCAGCAGAATCCTGCTTTATTACGGAACCTTCTTTAAGATTCTGCACACCCTGCACTACCACTGTATTGCCTTCTTTCACACCGTCTTTAATGATCACATTGGTGCCTATCTGTTTGCCCAGTACAACTTTTTGCTGAGATACCTTACTGCTGTCTCCCACCACGTACACAAAGAATTCGCCCAGTTGCTCTGTTACGGCTTTGAAAGGAATCATGAGCGATTTTTCTGTGGCATTGCTCAACACACGCACTGTACCGGTCATTCCCGCTTTCAGTTCATTTTTTGGATTAGGAAACTCAATACGCATTTTTATGGTACTTGTCTGCGGATCTACTGCGCGATCTATTAAACTGATCTTACCACTATACGGGTAAACCATTGTTCCGAAAGCAAGTGTAAAAGTGGAATCTTTGGGTTGCATCTTCTTTTCCTGCAACTGTGTAAACCGGTATAGCTCCCGCTGATCAACTGCTATGTCAGCAGCAATCGGGTTATCAGAAGATACGGTATTCAAGATAGTCTGTCCTGCAGAAACTGGTCCGCCAACCTTTACCTGCGATATACCAATTGTACCATCAAACGGGGCATAGATAGTGGTGTATTTAACACCTGTTTGTACTGCACGCACATTGGCCTGTGCTGCCGCAACAGTTTTTTCGGCGGCCTGTAATGCTGCGTCGGCATAATCTACCTGCTGTTTGGCAATAGCATCCTGTTTATCCAGTTCGTGGTAGCGGTCTGCGTCTTTTTGTGCTTTTAGCAGGTTGGTCTTCTGTACCTCAAGATTGGCAAGGGCCTGCTGGTAATTTGCTTCGTACTGCTGCTGGTCTATTGAATAAAGTTTCTGGCCTTTTTTTACGCGGTCTCCGTCTTTAAAATATATTCCTGTAACGAACCCTGTTGCCTGTGGCCGCAATTGCACTTCATTCAAAGCCGTAACTGTGGCAGGGAATTCATCGTAGTACACTGCATCGGTAGATACAACCTGTGTAACGGTCACCGGAACAGCGGGTGGCGGGCCTTGTTGTTGTGCCTGCTGGCCCTTATCGCCACAGGAGGCAATAAAGAGTATACTGCCAAGAAAAATGATATTGCCGATTTGATTAGCTGACATATAAATTGAATTGTTCGTTTTAGTTGTTACTTGTACTGTATTCATTATAACCCTTCTTTAGATCTTAGTAATTAATCTGCCCCAGCGCTTTTTGTACATCTGTTTTGCTGGCAAGCACCTGGTACAAAGCGTTGTAATAATTGATTCGTGCTGTTCTTAAATCTGTTTCAGAAGTGATTACTTCCAGGTATGTTTTAACGCCCGCTTTATATTGCAACTGAATAACATCATACACTTCCTGCGCAAGATCTACATTCTCTTTAAGTGCTTTGTAGTTTTCGAAATTTGCTTTGTAAGCAGCCAGTGCCTGCGCATATTCTGCATTAATGCTTTTTTGCAGGCTGATGATGTCCCAGTCTACCCTGTTTACCTGCAACTCCGCCTGCCTTATATTGGCTGTTCTTTTAAAGCCCTGGAATATAGGAAACGCAACAGTGAGACCTGCATAGGAGTTTGGTGCGGCGGTATTGTACAACTTACTGAATGAATTATTAAAGTAATTGAGGTTATAGGCACCAAAAGCTGATACTGTTGGAATAAAACTCCAGCGGTTATATTTCAGGTTTGCCTCCTGTAATTTCTTTTGTGTTGCCAGCCGCTGGTATTCTATTCTTTTCGTATAGTCAACACGTTGCAATGTGTCTGTAAATACTTCCCGCTCCATTGCCAGGCTGTCGTAAACAATGTTGAGGTTTTTGTCTACGGGATAACCAATAACTGTTTTCAAATATTCAATTCTCGCATTTAACAGATCAGTATTGGCAGCTTTAGATGCTTTGGCGTTATTAAGTGCAATGGTTGCACGTTTATAATCTGTTTTATCTGTGATGCCTACGTTGTATTGTGCGGTGGCATCTTTCAGGCTTCTTTCAAGTCTTGTAATGGTTTCTTCTGCCACTTTTATCTGCTGCAGCGTGGCCAGCACATCATAAAAAGCTTTGGTTGCAGTAACTGCCACATCTATCTTGTTACCGGCTGTATTTTGCCTTGCAGCGCGGCGTACATCTTCTGCGGTACGGCTGGCCAACAAAACATCCCTGTTGAAAATATTTTGTGTGCCGGTAAATGTTAGGGCCGATGTGTTGTTTACGCCAATCTTTACAGTATTACCGGCAAAAACAGTTTGCTGAAGCTGGAAGTTGTGCTGGTAATTGTAACCAAAATTCACCTGCGGATACCAGTCTGCAAGTTTGCTTTTGATTGTTTGTTCTGTTATCTGCTCATCAATTACAGATTGCTTAAGCAATGGCTGGTTCTGCAAAGCATATTGCACAACGTTTTGTAATGTTGCTTCCCGGAGCAGGGAATCTGCCTGTGCTGCAGCATTTTCTTTTATTAATAAAATAACGAGGATAAATCCTAAGATTCTTTTCATACTTTCTCTTATAAACATTTCAATAATCAATACAAGTTACTACGCAGCATTGAAAGCTGCAATGGCAGGCAAGAAAGCAGTTGGCGAAACTCAAAGTTTGGGCGTCAGCAACTAACGGAGCGCAAAAATAGTAATTTGTTTGACATTAATTAAACGTTTGTTTAAATGACAGAAAAATTACAATTAGTTAATGCTGCAAAAATACAATGGCGTAAAGCCTGGAAGTTTCCAAAAGAGACAAAGGCTAAAAATACCGCGACAAAATATGTAGCCCGCGCTGATTGTTATCAATATGTCATTTATGACTGAAAATGCAGGCAGGCAGTGCCTGTAACGCCGGCAGCATATGCTGCGTAAAGAACAGCATGTACAAGTGAGTGACACAACAGGCGCTTAATAGTAGTAATGCAGCCCGCACAATAATTAATTGCATAAATTCGCAGTCTTTTGTCATGCAATGATTACGCCGAATACGATACAGCAAATTACATCGCGCATTGATATTATTGATGTGATTGGTGAATTTATTAAACTGAAAAAAAGAGGTGCCAATTACTTAGGGCTTTGTCCTTTTCATGGTGAAAAAACGCCATCTTTTACAGTATCTCCGGCGAAAGAAATTTATAAGTGCTTCGGTTGCGGCAAAAGCGGCAATACCATTACATTTTTGATGGAGCATGAGAAGATCAGCTATGTGGAAGCACTGCGCTGGCTTGCCACACGTTACAATGTAGAGGTGGAGGAAACACAGGTAAGTGATGAAGTAAAGCAGCAGCAACAGGTGGCTGAGAGTTTGTATATCCTGAATGCTTTTGCACAAAAGTTTTTTGCCCAACAGCTTTTTGAAACCGAAGAAGGTGGCAACATAGCACTCAGCTATCTTGAAGAAAGGGGTTTTACGCACGAGACGCTGCATAAGTTCCAGGTTGGTTATAACCCACAGGCAAGAGATGTGTTTGCAAAACATGCGCTGCAGCACCAGTTTAGTGAAGAAGTGTTGCTTAAATCCGGCCTGGTGGTGAACCGGTACGAGGAGCTGGCAGATAATTACCGGAACAGGATCATCTTCCCGGTACACAACAATTCGGGGAAAATTATTGGCTTTGGCGCAAGGGTTATTGGCAAAGCCGATAAAGCACCCAAATATATTAATACGCCCGAGAATGAACTGTACATCAAAAGTAAAATTCTGTATGGTTTATATTTTGCGCGGCAGGCCATTGACCGCAGCGATGAATGCCTACTGGTAGAAGGCTATACAGACGTGATCTCCCTGGCGCAGGCCGGCGTGGAAAATGTAGTGGCCAGTGGCGGCACATCGCTTACCACAGACCAATTGCGGCTGATAAAAAAATACACCAACAATCTAACCATCGTATATGACGGCGATGCAGCAGGCGTAAAGGCGGCATTGCGTGGCCTTGACATGGCACTGGAAGAAAGCCTTAATGTACAACTGGTGCTGATCCCGGACAAGGAAGACCCTGACAGTTATGTGCGGCTGGTTGGTGCACAGGGCTTCAAAGATTTTGTTGCGGAGAATAAGAAAGATTTCATTCTTTTCCAACTGGAAGTAATGCTGAAAGAAGCAGGCAATGACGTAAACAGGAAGAATGAAGTGGTTAACCATATTGCAGAAACCATCAGCAGGATCAATAAGGCAGAAGATTTTACCAAGCAGCAGGAATATATCAGGCAAAGCGTTTCAATACTTAAAATTGACGAGAGTGGTTTTACCAATCTTGTAAACAAGTTTATACGCGACAGAATTTCGAAAGACGAGAAGAAAAGTGCGGCCAACGATGCACGCATTATAGAATCGCAAAAAAGTGAACAGGCAGCAGATGATACTGTAAATCTTTTAATGGAAGATGAGTTCCAGGAAAGAGAAATTGTGAAGCGGTTAATAGAGTACGGCAACGAAATACTTACAGAAGATAAAACGGTGGCAGATGCTATTTATGAAGTACTACAGGAGTTTCATTTAAAGAATGAAAAGCTCGACAAAATTGCTGAAGCTTATTTTGACATGCTGCACACCAATGGCAGGATAGATTCGAAAACATTTTTGTACAGCAGCGAACCGGAGATGAACGCTTTTGTGGCGGGCCTGTTGCATTTTGCTTACGAGTTGCACGACTGGGGCCGCCGCATGGAAGGCTATACCGTAAAACTCGACAGCGATATAAGCACCGTCATCAACTCCGCATTGGGCATATATAAATTGCGAAAAATAAAACGTATGTACCTGGAACTGGAAGATGAGCTAAGCAGGGAAAAAAACGAAGAGAAATACATATCGCTCATTACCATTTACAAACAACTGAAAGAAATAGAACAAAAGCTGGCGCAGGAAATGCGTACGGTTTATCTAAAATAATTGAGCCGGCTGCACTGCTACTATTAAGCTGCGGTTGTGTCACTCACTTGTACGTTCGGTTCTTTATGCAGCACTTATACAGTCTGCGCAACCGTAACCAACCAGGCCCTTTTTCCAATATTCAACTTCATTGGTTATTTGCGTTGCACGAGTTATAAGTCACCGTATTTTTTTCGGTACGCAATAAGCCAGCCAACCACCTCATTGTATGTCTTTAAACCATTGGGCTGGTTGTTTGCCTCAAGGTATTTTCCATAAATAAGCGTTATAAGCGGCTCTATGTCGTTTTCATGTTTTAAAATAAAACGTTTGTATTCCTGCACGTCTTTTCTCACCAATGTATCCAGCATTTTATAGTTGGCCCGTGCGGCAGCAGAGTCTTTGTAAAACAATTCCCTGTTGGCATAGCTGAATAAATCGAAATACGCAGAATACCGGAAACGTTCATCGGCAGAGGCAGTTGCGGCCAAATAGCCTGAAAAATTTGCTTCATCTTCTGAACCATAGCCGAGCTGGTGGCCAATTTCGTGGCACACGGTAAAAGGTATAACAAAACGCGGCACGGTAGTATTTACCTGCGCCTCTGCACTAAACGGGTTATAATAACCCAGAAAACCCGTGTAATTGCCCAGCCAGCCCCACATAGAACTTTTTACACTCGTGGCTCTATAGTCGAGAAAAGAAAATTTTTGTTGTGCCTTTTTATAAGATTGTACAGCCATGCCAAACATCTCTTTGTTGCCGGGGTATGCCACACTATCTCCCAAACTCAATCTTGTGCTATTCACCTGTTCAATGAGAGAGGTGGTTAGCTGCTGCAGGTCTGCAGTGTTGTATTCAACACGGTCCAGCTTTAACTGGTAGGCTATGCCAAGGCGGTCGTAATTAAGCCCCCATAAACTGTAAAAAAAAACGTTTACCCATAGTACAACTGCCAGGGTTCTTCTTAGAGATGCCAGGAAGCTCTGCCCGGTAACCTTTTTTGTAATGATGGCTTTTAAAGTTTTCCATAGTCTTATTATCAGCCAGATGACTGCAAGACTGTACAATATATCGCCCATGCTGAAAGGCAGCCAGCCAAACAACAACCGAAGCAAAATGCTTATGTAGGTGTAAATGCCGGATGAATAATACCGCTCCACCACTGTAGGGAAAAAAGCGACGATATTGATGCATATAAAAAGCGCCAAAGGCAGCAATAAACCCAACCATTTTTTCCTGCTGTTTTCCATTGCCATACAGAATTATTAACCCTTTTGGGGCTGCTAAAATCATTAATTTTATGTTTCTAAAGCTTTAAAGATTGAAAATCAGTTGGTATATGGCGCAAACGCACTTATGCACCTTTGTGCAAATTGATTTTAAAGACCTTTGATATTCCTTTGGATAGAATAATTTTTTCTGTTACCTTTGCCACCCCAAAAAAAGTGCATATGAACAACCGGAGAGCGTATGAAATTGCTTTTGTGGGATTAAAACCGGGTATTCATCACTTTGAATACGAGGTTGACGATAAGTTCTTTAAACAATACGGTGAGCAGGATTTTTCCAATTGCAAGGCGAAAATAAAATTGGAGCTGGAAAAAAGTAATTCGTTCATGATGCTGAAGTTTGATGTGGATGGTGCCGCAGATGTTAATTGCGACCGGTGTGGTAACGATTTGCAAATACAGCTTTGGGACGAGTTTAGAATAACCATTAAACTGGTAGATGAACCAGAGGTGCTGAACGAACAGGAAGAAGACCCTGATGTATATTACATCAGTAAAACAGAAAGCCACATTTATGTAGCAGACTGGATTTACGAGTTCGTTACGCTGAGCATACCAATGCAGAAAATGTGTGCCGAAGATGAAATTGGCGGACCGCAGTGCAATAAAGACGTGCTGGCAAAACTGCAGCAGATGCAAAAAGATGCCACACAGGAACAACAGCAGTCTAACAATGTGTGGAAAGGCCTGGAGAAATTCAAAAACCTGGAAGAAGAATAAATAGCCCGGCGTTGAACCGGTGGGTGATGGTAAGATGGTAGTGCACGTGTTGCATAAAGAACAGAACGTACAAGTGAGTGACACAACGGAAGCTGAAAGTAGTAATGCAGCCGGCTCACAACCCAAAAAAGAAACGAAATTTTTAGAAGTATAAAACTTTGAGTTATGCCAAATCCAAAGCGCAGACATTCACAGCAGCGCAGCGCAAAGAGAAGAACGCATTATATTGCTGAGTCTGTAACATTAAGCAAAGACACCACAACGGGTGAAACACATGTACGCCACCGCGCACATGTAAGCGAAGGCAAATTATATTATAAGGGTAAGTTGGTAGCTGAAAAAGCACCATTGAAAGCTTAATCTTTAAAATATATTCCATAGCTTGCCGGACATGAATATTGCTTTTGACATGATGGGTGGCGACTTTGCTCCGCTTGAAGCGGTGAAGGGTTTGCAGATTTATCTGTCGGGTACTTCACGTCCGGCTACTATATTTTGTATAGGTGATGAGGCTCAGTTGAAGCCTCTTTTTGATGAATATAAACTAAGTGGGAACAGTAACCTCAGGCTCATTCATGCGCCGGAAATTATTGGTTACCACGAGCCCCCCACAAGGGCCTTAAAGGAAAAACCAAATTCCTCCATCTCTGTTGGTTTCGGTTTACTATCCAAAGGCATGGTAGATGCTTTTATTAGTGCAGGAAATACCGGCGCAATGCTTGTAGCCACCATGTACACCATTAAAACCATCGATGGTGTATCCAGGCCAACCATTCCTACGATTGTGCCTAAACTTAACGGCGCCACAGGATTACTACTGGATGTTGGCTTGAATGTAGATTGCAAACCCGAACACCTTAACCATTTTGCCATTCTGGGCAGCCAATATGCACAGCACATCCTTAACATTGAAAATCCACGGGTAGGATTATTGAATGTGGGTGAAGAAGAAGGGAAAGGTAACCAGCTTTGCAAAGAGACTTACCCACTGCTGAAAGAAAACACGAAGATCAATTTTGCAGGCAACATAGAAGGCCGTGACGTTTTCCAGGATAAAGCCGATGTGATTGTTTGCGATGGCTTTACGGGCAACGTTATTCTTAAACTGGCAGAGTCTGTATACGATGTGGCGCTCAACCGCAATGTACATGATGATGAATATTTCAACCGTTTTCATTATGAACAGTATGGGGGCACGCCTGTACTTGGCGTGGCGAAACCTGTTGTAATCGGCCATGGCATAAGCAACGACAAAGCTTTTATGAACATGATCAGCACTGCAGAAAAAATGATCGAAACAAATCTCTGCGCAAATATCCAGCAAAGTTTTTCCGCATAATTATTCCTGTTTTGAATAAGCCTGCGCAGCAGGTGTTGTATCGGGCTTTCTTTATTAGATTTGCCCACTTTAAATTATTCGCATATGAAAATAGCAGTATTAGGCAGCGGCATGGTTGGCAGAACTATGGCATTGGATCTTGCGCAAAAACATGCTGTTACATCTTTTGATGCAAGCGAACATGCGCTGGCCACATTACAATCAAAATCTACACACATACAAACCATACAAACCGACCTTTCCGCTTATGAAAACTACCCCGCCCTGCTTCAGCCATTTGACCTGGTGATTACCGCCGTACCGGGATTTATGGGTTTTAATGTATTGAAAGCTGTGATAGAAGCCGGAAAAAATGTGGTAGATATTTCGTTCTTTCCTGAAGATGCGCTTGAACTGGATGGACTGGCCAGACAAAAAAATGTAACTGCGATAACTGACTGTGGTGTAG
Source organism: Panacibacter microcysteis (assembly GCF_015831355.1). Taxonomy (NCBI): domain Bacteria; kingdom Pseudomonadati; phylum Bacteroidota; class Chitinophagia; order Chitinophagales; family Chitinophagaceae; genus Panacibacter; species Panacibacter microcysteis. The sequence continues at coordinate 49,285 of NZ_JADWYR010000003.1, read as the reverse complement.
CGCCTGGCGTAAGTAACCTTGTTATTGGTTATTACAATACGGTAATGAAAATCGACAGTTTTGAATGTTATGTAGGTGGCCTGCCCAAAACAAGAAGAAAGCCTTTTGAATATAAAGCGCCTTTCTCGCCAATTGATGTGGTGGAAGAATACACAAGACCTGCGCGTTTAAAGGAAAACGGGCAAATTGTTACAAAGCCTGCCATGACAGAAATTGAACTGATGGACTTTGATGAGATAGGAACACTGGAGTGTTTTAATACTGACGGCCTTCGCTCTATTTTATATACCATGCCGCATGTTCCTAACTTAAAAGAAAAAACATTACGCTATCCCGGTCACGCGGCTTTGATTGTTGCGTTACAACGAAGTGGTTTTTTTTCAGAAGAAATAATTGATTATAAAGGTGCATCCATCAGGCCGATTGATTATACTGCGGCCATTTTATTAAAAGAATGGAAACTTGGTGCGGAGGAAGAAGAATTTACCGTAATGAAAGTTGTGGTAAAAGGTAAGATCGGTGACGCCGGCAAAACCGTTGAATATACCATGCTTGATAAGTTTGATCCCGAGTCGAAAACATCTTCTATGTCCCGTACAACCGGCTATACATGTACCGCTGCAGCCAATGCATTTGCGGATGGATTGATTACAAAAAAAGGAGTATTTCCACCGGAATTGATTGCAGATGACAAACGCGTATTTGATTACATCATGCACTACCTCAAAGACAGGAACGTACGCTGGATAAAACGGGAATATTAATAAAGTTGAAACAGCCCTGCTGCGTACCTGTTATCAGGATAAATAAATTTCGAGTAAACCATCGGGAAGTGTTACATGCACTTCCCTTTTTGTGCGGTCAATATTGTCAAGCGTCTCTTCATGAAGCGGAATCAGTGCCTCTTTGCCATTTATCATAACGGTCAGCAAAACCTGGTGTGGCTGCTCAATTACTTCATCGATTATTCCAAGCTGCTCACCATCGTTAAACAACATAAAACCAAGTAGTGCAATAGGCGAGTTTTTAGCTGCATATCTTTCAAAATCATCGTGCGCTAACCACACAGGTTTTTTAATAAATTTCAGGGCTTTCTCTCTAGAATCAACATCGTCAAAATGAACAATCGTTTCTTCGGCAGTTTTGGCTTTTGCGGTGGCCACAAAGTGCGGCAGGTAAGAACCTTTAACCTGTTCCACAAAAATAACCTCTCCCTGCCTGAATGTTGTCTTTTTGCCTAATGCATGTTTAACCAGTACCTCCCCGGTTAAACCGTGTACACCTACTATTTTACCAATATTAATGTAATCGTTGTTCATTGCGCAGCAAAGCTACTGAAGAATGAAACAAGAGACAAGGTGTATGGTTGATGGTATATGGTAAAAGGTGTATGATAAAAAGGTATGTTTTGTGGATACAAGAGCCTACGATTTAGCCAGGTGTTCGAAAAAGACTTTCAAGAACATCAAGGGAACAGATGTACAGTCAAAAAAAATATACCTAAAAAAACAACTCCCGGGTACATAAAAATTACGAGATAAAAAATAAAATGTGCTACCGCTTTGTATATAATTTTACGACATGGCACAACTGAATATTGGCGATGCGATGAAACAGTTTATTGAAAAAAGTAAACTTAAAAATGGCATTCGCGCAGTACAGATTGAGAGTGTATGGGAGCAGGTTATGGGTAAAACCATTGCGAAATACACTGACAAAATTGAGCTGATCAACCAAACCCTTTTTATACAGACCGCTGTAGGTCCGTTGAAGAACGAACTGGTATACCAGAAGGAAGCAATCATTGATCGCATCAATGAAGCGATGGGCGAGAAATATATTCGTGAAGTGGTAATAAGATAATTATATCCAGTAATCACGCATCAGTTTCTCATGATGCTCTTGTGGCGCCGCACCGTGTTTTTCATGTTCTGCAATCGCTTCCCGCATAAGATCGTGAATGGTAATTACACCCTGAAATTCCATCCCATCAAACACCGGCAGGTAACGGCTTTTAGAAGAATTCATCAACACCATGCATTGATCTGCTGTATCATTTAAACCTGTTACCGGCAAATCTTTACTCATGATATCTTTTACAAGCGTAGTATCAGAATGTTTATCCAGGAGAATAACTTTATGTGTATAATCCCGCTCTGAGACAATGCCCAGGTAGTTTCCATTCTCTCTTACAATCAGATAGCTGATATTCTCGGTCTTCATCAGGTTGATGGCTTCAATAACAGTACGGCCTGGAGCAATGAAATTGAACTGTGGTCCTTTCTGCTGAAGAATTTCTTTGACGCTGCGCATGGAAGTTGATTTTGAATATCAAAAATATCCCGGGCGGTCTGGGAAAAGTATGACGGCCATCAGTACGGTTGTTGCTTATGGTCACTGAATACGTACGCGGGGGTCAATAACGCTGTATAAAACGTCTGCCAGTATATTCACAATTATAAAGAATGTAGCGGTAAGCAGCACGCTACCCATTACAACAGGAAAGTCCAGCTTTTCAAGCGCATCAACAGTTACTTTACCAATGCCTTTCCAGCCGAAGATGTATTCAACGAAGAAAGCGCCGGCCAGTAGTTCGGCAAACCAGCCGGTAATAGCAGTAACAACAGGATTAAGTGCATTACGCAGCGCATGCCTGAATATCACCGCCTTTTTTCCCAGGCCTTTGGCATAGGCGGTTCTTATATAGTCCATGCCTAATACATCGAGCATCGCACTGCGTGTAAGCTGTGTAATAATTGCCAGCGGACGAATACCCAGTGTTATAGCAGGGAGCAGCAGGTTGCGCAACGCTAACTGTTTACCCCCGAAAACATCATACTCATATAAACTGCCAGTCATGTGTAAACCGGTGATACCTGTAAATACAAAACCAAACAGGTAGGCAAGCACAATACCCATAAAAAAAGATGGTGCGGAAATACCCAGTATGCTTACAAAAATGGCGGATGTATCCATCCACGTATGCTGTTTTACAGCGGCCAGTGTGCCCAGCAGCACACCCAATACGGTTGCAATAAGCATGGCTGTTAAAGCCAGCACCAATGTGCCTGGCAATGCCTCCGCTAACACAGCAGATACTTCTTTTCTTGTTTGATACGAGCGCCGGAGGTAAGGAAACTTAATTGCAAACTTCGTAGTACCGCCAATAAAAATACCTTTAAGCGAACGCGCCTCAATTTCCTGTTTGCTGTAAACACCTATTGGCGAAATATCATTCAGATACAGGACAAACTGTTTCCATTTGGGTTGATCAAGTGCAAGCTCCTTGCGAATATTATTGATCGTGGCGCTATCGCCTGTCTGCCCGATTACCAGCCGGGCAGGATCTCCAAAACCCTGGAACAAAAAAAACACCAGCACAACAACACCGAACAACACCAGTAGTCCGTACAACAGTTTTTTTATAATTAAGCTCAGCATGTATTGTGACTTATTAAAAGTCGAGGTCAGGAGATTTAGGCGCAGCCGTTTTAACCTTTGCTATCACTTCATCTACCTCTGCATAACTGTATTTGCCTTTTATATTGGCCATGTTCATTACAAAATAGGTAGGGTTTACTCTTGCAGCAGTCTTTATTACCGTTCCATCGCAGGTAAGAATGGTTACATTTTTTTTACCGGCCAGGGCAGCCTGCGCATCTTCTTTTCTCGAGGTTACTACAAACAACGGCAATCTTTTGGATGCAAGCATATTATTAAGACTATCAAAATCTTTATTCAGCCAATCCTGCTTACCCGTAAAGTCGTTCACAAATACCATTACATAGTCGTAGCCCTGGTTAAGAACAGCAACTGTGGTATCTGCACCGTCTTCATTCTGTAGCGCAAAGTCAACAATTTTGGGCTGCTCCCCTGCTTTTACCAGTTTCTGGTAGCGATCGATAAACTCGTAAGTTGAATCAAGGTCAGCCGGAAGTTGCTCAGCAGAAAATTCCATTTCCTTTCCGTCTTTTTTATACCTGAATGTTAACTCGTAAATATCTGCATGACCGGGAAGCACTTTCATATTCTCCACAATATTTGCACCCACCCGGAATGGCAGGCAATCTTTTACCGGCAAATAGGTCATAACATATTGCTGAAAGAAAGCAACCGCTATAATGCAACCAATCAAGACAAACATTGCCCGCGGTGCAGACAAAGCAGAAACAGTATTTTTCCTGTTTATAAAAAGGATAAGTATCAATATTAGCAACACCACATCTTTTATAAAAGAAGCGACAGGCGTAAGCGGAATACAATCACCAAAGCAGCCACAGGTTTTTATTTTGCCTGACAGCGCGGCGTAACCGGTAAGAAAAGTAAAAAAGACAATGAGCAACAACAACAGCCAGCTAAACAGTTTCATGCGCCAGCCAATGATTACCGCTACGCCTGCCAGTACCTCAAAGATGTTCATGATAAGAGACAATGCAAGCGTATAATCATTCAGACCGGTAAGGCCCCAGACCTCGAAAAACTCCTGCATTTTATAACTAAGGCCCAGCGGGTCATTTGCTTTTACAAGCCCGGAAAAAATAAACAGTAACCCAACAATCCACCGAATGATGACCAGTAATGTTTTCATTGATCCAGGTTTAAAAGTTTTTGTTTTCTATGAATTGCGATGAGCCAAAAAAACAGTATGATGATGCAGTGCGCCGGTAGTACCGGAGCTGCTGCCAAAAGATATACTGTACAAGAGTGCGACGCAAGGAACGGTGATCAGCCTTACTGCAGCCGGGCTCATCATTTGCTTAATGCTTTCCTTCACCAATAAGAATTAACGCAAACACGGCGTAGTTGAGTATATCAATATAATTGGCATCTATACCTTCGCTGATAAGTGTTTTGCCATCGTTTGCCAGTATTTGCTTTATGCGCAACAGCTTTACCAGTATCAGATCTGCAAAACTCTGCTGGCTCATATCTCTCCATGCTTCGCCATAGTCGTGGTTTTTATCCATCATCAACTGCTTTGTAAGCGTCACCTGCTCATCGTACCAGTCACCCACAGTTTCTGCCGGAACGTCTTCTACCAGAGGCTTTGCAAGCTTTAATTGTATCAGACCAATTACCGCATAATTAATAATACCCCTGAATTCACTGGCAATATCATCGCCCACTTTTTGCTCTCTCTTTTCCTGTATTGTTCGTATGCGCAGTGCTTTAATGAATATCTGGTCAACCACGCTGATGGTGCGCAACACACGCCACGATGTGCCGTAATCTTTTGTTTTTTTTATAAAAATATCTTTACAGCTTTTTATCGCCTCATCAAACTGTACATTCGTATTGCTCATGTTGATATCAGGTTTTTGTACCCGGCTGTTGCATAAGTATGGAGCATCGTTGCGTCGCACTCTTGTACTGTGGAAGCTGAACTCAGCAATGCGAAGACCGAAGCGCAAAAACGATGCACTTTGTACATCCTTCAGCCGATACTTAACTTTACAACCTGTGCCTGTTACAGCAGGTTACTGCGCTCAAAAATAAAGGAAAGCCAACAATGTTTACACTTAACTGCCGCGGAAGATTATTAAGCATTACACAACCTGTGGTAATGGGCATTATCAATACAACGCCCGATTCATTTTTTAGCGGCAGCAGGCAACAAACCATTGAGGGCGCTTTGCATCAGGCCGAAAAGATGATCAGTGAGGGAGCAGTAATACTCGATATTGGCGGGCAGAGTACACGGCCGGGTAGTGAGCAGGTAACAGCACAAACAGAAGCAGAGCGGGTGCTTCCGGTTATAGAAGCCTTGCACCATACTTTTCCCGGCACCGTTCTTTCGGTAGACACTTACTATGCATCAGTGGCCGAAAAAGCCGTGGCAGCAGGCGCTTCTGTTATAAACGACATCAGCGGTGGTATGCTTGATGCTGCCATGCTGCCAACAGCCGCAAAACTGCAAACACCATTTATATGCATGCACATGAAAGGCACACCGCAAACCATGCAGCAGTTTACACAGTACGAAAATATTGTACAGGAAGTGCTGGAATATTTTATTGAAAGAATAGCTGCCTGCAGGCTTGCCGGTATTACAGATATCATAATAGATCCCGGTTTTGGCTTTAGCAAAACAATTGCACAAAACTTTGAACTGCTGCGTGGTCTTTCTGTACTAAGCATGCTGGAAAAACCAATACTGGCGGGCCTGTCCCGCAAAGGAACCGTTTATAAAACCTTGCAAATACAACCGGAAGAAGCGCTCAACGGCACCACAGTGCTAAACACGGTAAGTTTGCTGAACGGTGCGTCTATACTGCGTGTGCACGATGTAAAAGAAGCCGCAGAAACCATAAAACTGGTGCAGGCATATTACGGGGAAAAATAGTATGTTTGCAGCCGAATTACATTCTATGCATTTTCTCAGTCTCAATTTAGATTTTCTCTTTCACCGAACTGCGTGGTAATTATTCCGGCAACTGTTGATGTTGCCTGTTTCCGCATGTAATTCAAATCATTCATTTAAAAAATTTCTGCTGATGCTTACGCATACCTCTATGTCGCAAAAAACTGCGCATTACCTTCACCTGGAAGAAGAATTTGGCGCACACAATTATCATCCATTACCTGTAGTGCTCGAACGCGGCGATGGCGTTTTTCTCTACGATGTAGATGGCAAACGTTACTACGATTTTCTAAGTGGTTACTCGGCCGTAAACCAGGGCCACTGTCATCCGCGTATTATTCATAAACTTATTGAACAGGCACAAAAGCTTACGCTTACTTCAAGGGCATTTCACAGTAACCTGCTGGGCGAGTATGCGCAGTTTATTACCAGCTACTTTGGTTTCGATAAAGTGTTACCCATGAATACAGGTGTAGAGGCGGTGGAAACAGCCATCAAACTTGCACGCCGCTGGGGTTACGTAAACAAAGGCATTGAAGAGAACAAAGCAAAGATCATTGTGTGTGAGCAAAATTTTCATGGCCGCACCAGCACCGTCATTTCCTTTAGTACAGATCCTTCTTCTTATACAAAGTTTGGTCCTTTTATGCCCGGTTTTGAAGTGGTGGAGTACGACAATTTACCCGCCCTGGAAAAAGCCATGCAGGATAAAAATGTGGCTGGTTTCCTGTTTGAACCCATACAGGGTGAGGCAGGCGTAAAAGTACCTGCTGATGGTTACATACAGGGCATTCGTGCACTTTGCAATGAATACAATGTACTTATGATTGCAGATGAAATTCAGACAGGTTTGGCCCGTACCGGCAAAATGCTTGCATGCGATCATGAAAATGTAAAGCCGGATATACTTATACTCGGCAAAGCATTGAGTGGTGGCACTATACCCGTGTCTGCCGTACTTGCAAACAACGATATCATGCTCAATATAAAACCAGGCGAACACGGTTCTACTTATGGCGGTAACCCGCTGGCCTGTGCCGTGGCCATAGAATCGTTGAAAGTATTGAAAGAAGAAAACATGACAGATAATGCCGCTGCTATGGGCGAACTTTTCCGCAACATGCTGAAGCAATTGCAATCACCATTTATTACTACCATCAGGGGCAAGGGCCTGTTAAACGCCATTGTGGTGTCGCACAGCAACCCTGATGCAGCGTGGGAGCTGTGCCTTGAACTGAAAGCAAATGGCCTGCTGGCAAAACCTACACATGGCGATAAAATCAGGTTCGCGCCACCATTGCTCATCACTGCAGAACAGGTGCATGAATGTGTGGGCATAATCGAAAAATCATTAACAATACTTGCATAAAAACATCCCGCCGTTGAGGCGGGATATTTTTTTATTGTATTGGCCAGGCTGCAGTAAATGAATGAAACTTTTGTTGCGTCGCACTCTTGTACGTTCTGTTCGTTGGGCAGCACCAACCCCCGCAACAAAAAATACCTGTAGCAGCCTGCACAACCGGGAGACAATTGTACATTTGCTCTTATATTCAATAACAACCGCCTGCAAGGGAAACTATATCTGGCCGGTTAAAACCATTGCTGCCAATGGGCAATGCTAACACCGCACCTTTACGTGTGCTAAACTGACAAAACGCCCATCTTCAGGTATTTTTAATTTATCCCGGCACTTTGTGCACAAATAAATACCGCCGATATATGCCCGAATCATTATTATTGCATTCCAAGCTAACAACATGGATAAGAAGGAGATCACAGCGAAAGACGGCAACCAATATTACTACACCATTTCCTACGCAAATGCGGAAAACCCTTTAGGTATTGTAAAGGCTACTTTACAGGAATATGCCATCTACAAATCTGACAACGACGAACTGATTGGTAAACTTTACCGCACCAAAGAAGGCAACTGGTACGATATGCCTGAAAACACTTCTATTAACCCGCTGCTGAAAACTTTTATAAAAATTGCCATAGAAGAAACGGAAAAAAAGAAAACCGTAGCCGCTGAGGGCGAAGGGCATGAACTGGTTTAAGCTGCTTTACCTTTCTTTTGGCTGATACACTCTTACATAATCTACTTCATATTTTACCAGGTTAGTAGCTGCATCAGGATCTTCGCCATTACCACCCAAGGCAAGATTGAGTAACAAAAAGTGTGGCTGCAGAAAAGGATTGATACCATTGGGGTTAACGGTTGTTGTTAGTACTGTTGTGTTAAGCAGTTCATCATCCAGGAAAAGTTTGATGGCGTCTTTTGTCCATTCCATTTTCCATACATGAAATTTATTTATCCAGTTACTGTCTTTTGCAGTAAAATATGCTAACGGTATCCGTTTGGTGTTCCATTTAGCCGTATAGCGTTTAGCTGTGCCCCATGCGGTATTGGCAAGCACTGTTGGCTGGTGATCTACCCTGTAAAACTCCATTAAATCAATCTCCCCGTTAGATGGCCATTCGCCGTTTATTCCCAACGTCCATATTGCCGGCCATGAACCTTTCGCGGTATCAATCCTGGCGCGTATTTCAAATACACCAAACAACCATTGGTGTAAACCGCTGGTCTTTAAACTTGCTGAAGTGTATTCAGCAAAAGGCCTGTTCAGCCGCCAGTCAGTTGCCCCAGGCTGATGATTATTATTTTTTACCTGCTCCCTCCTACCCTCAATCACCAGCACGCCGTTGGCGCAAGTTGCATTCCCCGGCTGGTACCATTGCAGTTCCTCGTTTCTCACAAAGCCATTTTCAAACTTCCAGTTGTCACTGTCCGGCTTTCCATCCATATCAAATTCATCATGCCATACCAGTTTATAACCTGCCTTTTCTGCAGGTGCATCAAAAGAAGGTTTGTATGGATCGCCGGGTTGGGCCATCGTTGTCAAACACATACACACAGAAAAGGCTGGTAATAATCGTTGCAGCATCGTACAATTCTTTTAAAGGTTGTAAAATACAACTTTTCATCACCGGCCGGGAAAGATGTTATCCGAAGATTCATGTTACACTAAAAAACAAAAAGCACCCTTACGGGTGCCCTTGGTTTTAAAAGGTCGTGATCACGAATAAATTACTTCGGCATAACTACTGTATCAATAACGTGTATCACACCATTGCTCTGATACACATCTTTGATCGTAACCATCGCCATATTACCTTTCTCATCTGTAATAACAAGGCCTGAGCCTTTCATAGAAAGCATCAGTTCTCCGCCGCTTACTGTTTTCAAAGTTGCTTTACCATTACCGGCTTTTATCAGCGCTGCAATGGCTTTGGAATCGTACCTACCCGCTACTACATGGTAAGTAAGTACTTTCGTAAGGGTAGCTTTGTTTTCGGGTTTTAGCAGGTTATCAACGGCACCTTTAGGAAGTTTATCAAATGCCTCGTTTGTTGGCGCAAATACCGTGAAAGGACCGGCACCCTGTAGTGTCTCCACCAGCCCTGCAGCTTTTACCGCAGCCACCAACGTGGTATGGTCTTTTGAATTAACAGCATTCTCCACGATGTTCTTGGATGGATACATAGGTGCGCCACCTACTTCTACTGTTTTTTCCTGTGCGTTTACTGTTGCAGAGATTATTACCGTGCCTAAAATAAATGTGAACAATTTTGCGAATTTCATACGTTTAAATTTTTTGCTATCCAGGAGCAATGTTTATTAATTGATTGTTGCGTGTTACATGTAAAGCACAGTTTAAATACGTCGTACGAAATCATCCGGTTTTGGGTATTTAAAAAATATTTGTGAAAGGAACTACATATGCAACCCATGGTATTGCCTGCCGGTAATACACAACAAAAAAGCCGCTCTTCGAAAAGAGCGGCTTTGATAAACAATATAACCCCCATTACCTGTTTATTATAAGCTGGTGTTTATACACAACATTTTTTCTTTCTACCGTAAACGAATAAATACCTGGTAATATGGTTGAAGGAAGTGTTACGACCCTGTTCACATTTCCCGGAAGTATACCTGCATTCATCTGCCACACCAGCCTGCCGGTATTGTTGTACAAACGCATAATGGTTGGCTCATAAGTATTACCAGCCAGCAGGTGTACGGTAAATAACCCGTTGGTTGGATTAGGCATTATACTTATTCCCGCAACGGAGCCGCTTGTAGTTGTGAACCTCGGTCCACACACCCATGCAGATGTATCTGTACTACAGTTGCTTCTCATGTCCCATTCGTAGGTTGTACCTGGTTGCAGGCCACAGATCGGCAAATGATTTACAGATCCTTTCACAGTACGTTTCACAACTGTATTAGTGCCTGCTGCACGGTAACGAATTTTATACCCGGCCACATCTCCGCCGCCGGATGACCATTTAAGCACGGCGGCAGTATCTGCTATGCCGGTAACTTTCAATGCTGCCGGCGCATTGCATATAACACTGCTACTCACATACTGCCATACATCAGCATACAATGTTGAGCCAAGGTTACCCGTACCTATATAACCTTTGTTGTTGATAGCAAAGCCCACACTGCCGCTCCGTATGCCGCCGCTGAAATCTGCTGTACGTGCCCAGGTGTTGGTGGCAGGGTTGTATTCCCAAACATCTTTATATACCGTACCGGCATAACCAACACCAATATAACCCTTGCCATCAACGCTAAAGCCTGTAACATACTCACGTGCGGCACCGCCATAATCTGCCTTCCTCGTCCACTTGTCTGCAGATGGGTCATACTCATAAAAATCCCTTTTCCAGCCACCATTCCAGCCCACACCCATGTAACCTTTGTTCCCTATAGACAAGCCGTAAGGGTTACTTGTTGGTCCGCCGCCATAGTCAGCTTTTCTTGTCCATTTATCTGCTGACGGATCATATTCCCAAACATCACTGTAAGGGCCGTAGTCGTACCGGTAGCCACAGGCAAAATACCCTTTGTTGCCTATAGAAAAGGCTGTACCATAGGCCCTGTCTATACCCGGGAAGTCCGCTTTTTTTGTCCAGGTATCTGCTGCAGGGTCATACTCCCACAAGTCTTTGTAATAGGTGAAAGGATACTCACCGCTTTTGCCCATACAGATATAACCTTTACCATTCACCGCAAATGCAGAAGCCGCATCCCTGGCAGCACCGCCAAAATCTGCCTTGCGTGTCCACGTATTGGCAGCGGGGTCATACTCCCAAAAATCTCTTACCGAACCAAACGCATCAATGCCGGTGCCAACATAAGCTCTGTTATTGATTACAAAGCTTACGGCATAACTCCGGTTACCGCCACCATAGTTTGCCTGCTGAAGCCATGTATCGCCGGCAGTTACACCGGCAGTCGTTTGTGCATTACACATCGAAGCCAACATTGCAAGCACAAGTAATTGTAAAATCTTTTTCATAAGGCTGCTTTTTTAGAATACAAATATTAGCACAGTATATTTTTTCTTTTGCTGACAATTATCAAAACACTGCATGATAGCAGACATTGTTTAGGCAGATAATTGTGATAATTTATATACCCGGCTTTTGAATATGGCTCAGCTCCTCTTGCGTCGCACTCTTGTACTGCATAACTGTATGCGGCAGCGCCGGGTACTGTCTGCACCAGTAATCTTTTTACCGGCGGTAAAGAATTGTGTGCATTAACTGATACACAGATTTTCTAACTTTACAACATGGTACAAGCGGCCCCGGTAATCTCCAAAAGAAAAAAGCAACTGGCTGAACAATACATACAGGAAGTAGATAAACATGTGCAGGATCTTAAAGAAGGTAAAACCGATCGTGCACATGAAATAAGAGACCTGGCAAAAATTCTGCACGTACACCCGGTACACCTGAGCAATACCATCAAAGAAGTTACCGGCAGATCTACATGCGATCTCTATGAAGAAAGGCTGCTCAATGTTTCCAAAGCATTGCTGCTCGAAACAGATATGAGTGTGGCTGCCATTGCAAGACAACTTACTTACGACCCTTCCAACTTTACCAAATTCTTTAAACATTATACCGGCACAACACCAAAAAAATTCCGCGACCGGTTTTACACCACCACATAAATCTTAAACTGTCACCATTTTTTCTTAAGCCAACACCATGCTTGTTCGTTAACATGGATTGAACTTTGCTGCTTCAAACAAAAAGATTCCATGATGTTAACACAAAGAAAAATAGCCCTAGTAACCGGCGGCAGCCGCGGATTGGGAAAAGACATGGCGCTGAGCCTTGCAAAGAAGGGGATAGATGTAGTGCTTACGTACCGCTCCAATGAAGCAGAAGCCAATGAAGTTGCCAACACTATACAAGCCGGCGGCGGCCATGCAGCCGTATTGCAACTCGATATGGCTAAGTTTGAAACCTTAGATGTTTTTGTACAATCTTTCCAGCAAACGCTTGGTACAACATTTGGTACAGGCAACTTCGACTTCCTCATCAACAACGCAGGTATTGGCGGCTCTAAAACGCTTGACCAGGTGACCGAGCAGTTTTTTGATGAATTTCTAAATGTACATTTCAAAAGTGTGTACTTCCTCATACAGAAATGTGCACCCATTATGAATGCAGGCGGCAGTATTGTAAACATTTCCACCGGCACAACACGTTTTACCAACCCGGGTTATTCTGTATATGCATCTATGAAAGGTGCCATGGAAATATTGACCAAATACCTGGCAAGAGAACTGGGGCCAAAAGGTATTACTGCCAACATTGTTGCACCGGGCCCTGTTGAAACAGATTTCAACAATGCCACCATACGCAACAACCCGCAACTAAAAGAAAGGCTGGCAGGTTTATCGCCGCTAAACCGTGTGGGCAGTGCAAATGATATCGGCGGCGTAGTAGCCTTCTTGTGTACGGAAGATGCTCGCTGGATCAACGGTCAGCGCATTGAAGTAAGCGGCGGGATCAATGTGTAAAGGTGGAAAGGAAAGGTATAAGTTGGAAAGGAAGGTGGAAGCTGAAAATCAAAGAGATGATCCTTCGGATCATCTCTTTGATTTTTGTAATAACGTATTTAAACGGGTTGGTATTTTGTAACGTTTTCGCCATTGCTGCATAACTGTACTACAGTACAAGAGTGCGACGCAACCAAAGCCACATAGTAGCAATGCTGCCGGGTACATAACATTACTGCCAGTTACTTACCCACACAAAGTATGGGCGATACGTATCGGCATTGCGCCAGATACCCGTTCCTTTCTCAATTTCATTGGTGCAATAACCTACCAGCAATTTACCATCTGCCGTAATAAACCCGGGATGCGCAGTGGCGTTGTAAGTAATCACGTTCCAGCTACCCACTTTGGCAGGCGTGGTATATACAAGTCTTTTATTGGTAAACGGCCCTGTTGGTGATGCTGCATCGTATAGGTAAATGTTTGGCCCCAGCAGGTTTTCCTGGGACAGCAGATAATATTTGCCCTGGTATTTAAAGAAACTAAAGTTCTCTGATAAACCACCGAGCAACCTGCCATTTCTGTCTGCGGTTGCCGTCCATGTGCTGCCATTGTAGTAGCTAACCGTACTTAGCGGATTATTGTACGGCGTGCGGCAAACGTGTGCAAACTTGTTGTATTTGGTACTTTCTGCACCATAGATATAAATGTATCCATCATCGCCTTCCCATGCGCCGCCAACCCAGTTAATGGCATCGCCGGTGCTGAATGGTTTTATTTCTTTGATGGTAAGATCAGGATAATTGAGAATGGCCACATCTACACCCAGTACTTTAAAACCAAAAGCACCACCTTCGCCGGTTGCTTTTATTTTGTTGATGAACACATACACCTGTGTTTTCTGCTGGTTCATGAAGATGAGGTTGGGCCAGTAATACTTCTGCCCGGCATTGGGAAAGAATGGCAGCGGATTTTGTTTGGTGCCGTTATAATACGTGGTAAAATTGCCACCCTGCATATTCATGGTGGTTACCTGGTTGTGTATAAAGCCGATGATGGGGCGGCTGCGGTCTGCATATACAGTATCCAAAAAAGAATCGCCCCAGATCCACACTACACGGTCGTCGGGCAGCTTGTAAGATACGGCAACGTCGCCGCCCGTCCAGCCCCCGCCATAGCGGGTAAACACACTATCCCAGTACGTGGCTTTTTCTGCCACTATTCCTGCAGCAGCGTTTGATGCAACAGATGCGCTAATGGCATTTTCATCAGCGGGTGTAAACTCTTTTTTACAGGAAAACAATAACAGTGAGGCGGCAGCAATGGCTACATAATTTTTCATGCGTACAGATTTGGTTTCGAGGAACTGTAAATATACCGCACCCTGCAAAACCAGCACCCGGCCGCTATGTATATTTTAATTGCTAATGCCTTGCATAATCTTCGAGGTAACTGAATGCGGCGGTAAGTTTTCCTTTTTGCAGCATGGTAGCGCGGTTAATGATATCGCTGCCATTGCCGAGCAGGTCGGGCAATACATACTTCAGCAGTTGCTCGCCAAAGTAGCGGCTTGCATCTCTCGGTAATTCATTGGGCAGGTTGCCTACGGCCATTACATCTATGCTGTCGTGCGCATAGGGCACTGTTTTTTCAAATGTTTTGCGGTGTACCCCGTATACAGGGTCTTGTATGGTCTGGTCGCCCAGGTTTATGGGCACAGAGCCGTCCATATCATCCGTAATGTCTGCAATGGTTTGTATGGTAAAGCTTTCGTTGATATCTTCTTTCTCAAACAGGCGTGGGTAGCTGGTTTCCCAGTAAATACCATTCATAAGTATATCTGTGCTGCGCGTATAAGGCAAAAACCTGCTGCGGTATTCTTCCGCATTTTCATGAAAATGTTCGCGTTTATAGGTCTTCAGCTCTTTGTGCGTGTACAGGTCGTGCCCTTTTAACTGTACATATACCGGGTAGCTGAATTTGCGCTCCAGGTATTCATCGGGCTCCACTTCGGTAACGCCCATCAGGTTCATGATCTCGAGAATACCGTGCGCCACACGTCCGCTGCCCGTTACGGCGATTTTGATGTTGGGCAGACGAAGCCCGAAGTAAGTATGTATCAGTTCGCGGTAATCTTTGTGTTTGTATACGCGCCCCAGCTCAAATTCGCCGGTACGGTTGCCATAAGCCATTACACCATTGTGTGCACCTACTACGCCGGCAAAAAAGCCAAAACCAATAATGCGTTGTCCATCTTCATGTTCCAGGCATTCGTAGTCTATGAGGGTAATGTTTTTGTCTATCAGCGCATGCATCAGTTGCTGGTTGTATGGCTGTTTCTTCTTGGTATGCGAAAAGAAGAGATAGGTCCTGTTGGCAATCAGCATATCTGCCGGCACCTCTTTAATGCCCATCAGTATATCGCAGTCGCTCACATCAGCAGTTACTTCAATACCCGCCTTGCGGTATTCTTCATCGCTAAAGCAGCGGTGCGCCGATGACTGCACTTTTACGCTGCATCCGGTAATGTTGTCTTTTAACCATTTACATTGAGATGGGGTAAGTGCCACACGGTTATCACCAGGTTTCTTTCCTTCTTTTATAAGCCCGATCGCAAACATGCCGAGTAATTTTGCGGCGAAAGTAAGGCATATTTTTTTGATACGAACTTTTGTTAGTATGGCATCGCCTGTTGCGTCGCAATCCGCTCATCGTTCGGTTCTTTGGGCGGATGCAGCGATGCGGGTTTAACATACCATAAGCTATAGCGCCTTGCCACTGTGCCATTAAGCACTAATTTTACCGCATGAAATTATTGCGCAGTTGCCTCGGTTTTATACGGCGGTTCCTGTTACCAAAAAAACGTTGCTGTAAGTAATGCAAAAAGGAAAAACCTTTTTGGCAGGTAATTGTGGTTACGCTTATATTTGCAACCCATTTAAACGCCCAGATGGCGGAACTGGTAGACGCGCTAGACTCAAAATCTGGTTATCGCAAGGTAGTGCAGGTTCGATTCCTGTTCTGGGCACTCGGAAGTCTTGTAAATCATTGATTTACAAGACTTTTTTGTTTTTGGACTTGTCATTTTGTGTCGATTTTTCACGCTTTTTCCCTCTTTTGATGACACATAAATGACACGTGAAATGACACATGAAAATTCCCTTTGTTTTACCAGTTCCGTAAAATTGCACCCGGAACTGGCGCCTGGTCTAATCCATTGTTATTCAACAGGTATCCGTGTGACACATGGCGAAGTTGACACATCTTAAGTCATTTTGCACCACCTTTTTCAAATTGATTCATGTATTTCTCATGCATTAATCTCCATCTAATTTTATCATTTAAAAATGTGCAAAATGAATATAGTGCCAAGAGTTTCCGCTGACGGAACAAAAACATTTTTCACCCTTGAATGGGGGCGCAAAAAGGGCGCACGTTTAGCCACCGGCATCTTTATCTACGTAAAACCCAAAGACAAAACCGAAAGAGACTATAATATCCAATCGCTGAAAAACCTCGACCTGATAAAAGCGCAAACACTCGTCGATTTACAAACCAGAGGACGCGGCTTTGTTTCACCAGCAAGAATGAAAGAGAATTTTCTGGACTTTTTTGAGAAGTATGTAAAAAAGAATAAAAGCGACAAGAACCGAAGCCTGTCCTGCTGCTTTTCCCAGTTTAAAAAATTTGTCGCGCTCGACCAGGGCAAAACAGAAAATGACACAGATGATCTGCGTATCTGTGCGGCAGACATCCTTCCGAATTTTTGTGAAAGATTCCGAAAGCACCTGCTTGACAACTTAAACGGCGAAACACCGGCAGACTATTTTATGCGGTTCAAAAAAATGCTCACTGTAGCCCAGGAGTCCGGCTATTTCCGGGAGTCACCTGCGGCCAAACTGAAATGTATCAGTCATGAATCATCCGAAAAGGATGTGCTGGAAGTGCCCGAATTTCTACAACTGCTTCAGACGCACTGCCGGCATGTGGAAGTCAGAAAGGCAGTGGTAAGCAGTCTCTATTCCGCTTTGCGCTGGTGTGATGTGGAACCGTTGGAATGGTGGCAGATTAAAACAGATAAGATCGTATTAAGAAGGCAAACAAAGACAGGTGTTCCGTTAACATTGCCACTGCACCCGGTAGTGGCTGCTATATTAGGGGAACGTGGAAATCCCGACGAGCGTGTATTTAGATTACCATCCTACGATACGGTACTTGATATTCTTCAGGAGTGGGTAACGGATGCGGGGATAGATAAGAAAATCACTTACCACTGTTTGAGACATAGCGTGGCGGATATTTTGCTTGCCGCAGGGGTAGACGTTCATACCGTGGCCGCGTTTTTGGGTCAAAAGAATGCGAAACAGGTGCTGGAGCGATACAAAAAAAGAGTCCGGCAAAACAATATCAATGATGCTTCAAAAGCCCTTCCTGTTCTTGACAGCAGTGATAACCTCGTTAACTTTTAACTGAGATAAGGAAGACCCGCCTGTACAGATGAGGTCGAGGTCTTCCTTTTTATAGTAGCCGCCACCAGTCTTTAAAATACCAAATTCTTCACATTTCAGCGCAAACTGCGTCCTGCTTAGATTACAATAGATCAACGCCTCTTCCGGTTTCAAAAAAGGCTTGAAGCAAATTGCAATTGCACGGATCATCACAACGTCATCGCGTTTCATCATACTTAAGATTTTATGCGGGAAGCATTTTTTATTCGCTCAATCTTGGAATAGAAACAAGATTCCCCGCAACCGCATTGCAGGAAGGTAAATACTTTATATACCCGTATTTGTTCAGCTCATTGATACAGCGATGAAATGTTGCAGCAGAAACCTTTGCCTGTTTAATGATTTCCCTTTTGAAAATAACCACAGGCATGTTGCCTTGCTGACACTTGATATAATTGACGAGTGCGAGAAACAAACTGATATGCGAAGGACGAATCCTCGGATCTTCCTGTATCAATTCCATAAAGTCTCTTATCATGTTCCCTACGTCCATAAACATTACCAATTACTTAGTGAAATCACGGACTATTGCCTCATCCGGGCGATCAATATATTCATTTGCAGCCCTGCTTTAGCAAATAAACCAGGCTACCCAGTACCGGGTTATAAGAAGGAATGTAATGGATATAACCATACCGGTGCAGTTCCTGGATCAGCCGGTGATAGGTGTTACTGGAAGATATCTTCGCGTATTGCATCAACTGTTTTCCAAACACAGATAACGGCCCCTGGTCTTCCTGCACACTGTAAAAATGAAGGATGGCTGCATACAGACTGATGTGCAGCGGACCAAGCCTTGCATCGTCTACGGCAGCCTGCATAAAGCCATGAAAAGCCGCTTTAAAATCCACCATTATCTTGTCTAGTGCCACCATCCTGCTTCACTTCATTCGTCCGTATTTAATGAATTTTGTGCTTTTGCCGCGGTTTTTTGATTTCCCCTTCCTGCTTTTGCACCTGCCTGTTGGTCTGTCGTTGTTTATGCGCTGTGTGTGCCGTCTCGCTCTCCTTTTCTTCTTTGGCCACGCGCTGTTCCTCCCGTCTGTTTTCCTGTGCGGGTGCCTGCTGTTGCCGCGTTTCGCTTCCATTGCGTTGCCTGATGTGTTCAACACTCTCCTTTAATTTTTCACCGAACTCCTTCCCAATGTATCCCTTTTCGACCAGGGCGTCCGTTGGTAGCACCTGCTTGTTGGCGTCATATACCCGCAAAGCGTTTAGGGGGATATTGGGTGAGATAAACAGCTTTTGCTCTTTGCCGTCATTACTGATGAATGTTGCCAGCTGCAGGTTGCCGCGCTGCAGGGATTCCATCAGACGGGTTTTATACTCCTCATGCGCCAGCTCCCGGATACTATAGCCGGCCAGCACTTTTTCCAGGTCGAACGGGTAATGCTGGTTATACTGTTTCTGCTCGGGGCTGCCGTTTTGCTGGATGTTTTTCAGATTGGCCACTGTCCAGGCCTTGTAATGCTGGTCGTTCGCATTGCTGAAGGTTTTCCAGACCGGTCTGCCGGAGAGATAATTGAATGCTTCCTTGAATGTAAAAGTGGTGTAGAACTTCGCAGCATGCTCGTCATCGGGTTTGCGTTTGAAATTATTCAGGTGGAAGGTCTGCTTCATCTCTGCCGCCTGCCCGTCCTTCCGCACACTGAGGTCGTACTTGTTAAAAAAGTATTGATCCGAGGTCTCCGACTTTTTAATATGCAGCGTTGCACTTGCTTCATCGCCATCATACGATTTTTTGAAAGGATGTTCGATGGAGGGTGCTCCGCTCTTCAGTTTGTCGACCAATTCCGGTGTGAAAGCCTCTTTCAAACCGATCTTCATCAGTTGTTTCTCAAACAAACTCAATTCTTTCTCTGTCATAACAACAATTTTTGATGTTTAAAAATCTGTGTAGTGCTCACCCGGTTGCGTATTGCTGTCCGCGGATATCGCATGGATGATATCCCTGTTTTTCACGCGCAGTTGCAAATGCCTCCCGCCACCAGCTTCGCCGATCTGTATAATAAAAACCTTCGCATCAGGTATGGTAAATGATTCAAAGGCAAACACCGCAACCGAAGTAGTATTTGCCCTGATCTTTTTGCTATTACCGGCAGTACACACCGGTTGCATCTCCACCTGCTGCGCAGCAGTGCGTTTGGCGATCTTTTTGTCCTGGATGCTAAAGCGGATAAAATCAATATCATAATGGATAGAAGACACATTCTCGAAGCTGAGCTGCAGGAACAGCAGGTTTTCTTTGGTATAGATACCCCTTACCACCACACGCACATCACCTTTATCATCGGCGGTACCATACACCCGCCGCCTTGCATGCAATAACCTGTTGCTGACCTGCGCTGCATCAGCAGGGTTCATCCCTTTTTAAGTGAATAACTACATTTATAAACAACCTGCCGTTGCAGGCGCTTTATCGCCCCACAAGGTTTAAAGACCTATCGCAAGTTTTACTCCTGCACCGGCTTTTTTGAACAAGGGATCAAATAGAAAATAGGGAATTGCAGTCCCATTATTAAGGTCTTGATCAGGTTCAAAAAACAGGTTAAAACTTTTCATTCTCAAATCATTAAAAGTATGAGTAAGTTATTTAAAAATTTTGTAGGTATCGACATTTCAAAATCCTGGTTCGATATTACACTTATCGCCATGCAGTCATCGGTTAGACCGCTGCATCAACAGTTTGCACAGACGGCTGACGGGTACAAAGCGTTATTGGATTGGCTGCAACTTCACCAGGCCGCCATCAATAATGAAACCCTGTTTTGCCTGGAGTATACCGGCATTTACAATACGGGCCTGGTTAACTTTTTAGTTCATCACTCTGCTGCCATCTGGATAGAAATGCCCCTTCGCATAAAAAAGGCTGGTGGATTGGAACGAGGCAGCGATGACAGATCTGCTTCCTGCAAAATTGCGTGGTATGCGCTGCGTTATCACGACCAGGCAAAGCTCTGGAAGCCAGCAGACACAAGCATTGAGAAGATAAAGCATCTTATTGCCCAGCGGGAAAGGGTCGTTAATACGCTTAAGCTTCTTACTGTTCCTGCACAGGAACTAATTGATTGCGGTTGCATTGGAGAAGGTAATATGGTACTCAAACTGCAGCAACCCGTTATTAAAGCATTGCAAAAAACAAAACTGCAAATTGAATCTGTTATCAACAAAATAATAAAGCAGGATGAACAACTAAATCATACTGTAGAATTGTTACAGTCAGTAAATGGCATTGGTAAAGTAACAGCCACAGCCCTGCTGGTGTACACCAAAGGCTTTACGGCTTTTAACAATGCCAAAGAGCTTGCCTGTTATTGTGGTGTAGTGCCTTTTAATAAAACCTCTGGCAGCAGCGTAAAATACAAGCCATCAGTAAGTCCTTTTGCAAATATGAAATTAAAAAAACTGTTACACCTCTGTGCCATGTCGGCCCTGCAAAATGACTCGGAAATGAAAGCCTATTTTGAAAGAAAATTGTTAGAAGGAAAAAACAAAATGAGCATCATCAATGCCATCAGGAACAAACTCATTCATCGTGTGTTTGCAGTAATTAGAGACAATAGGCGTTATGAGGATAACTATGTACGCCCCTGTGCATAACCACGAAAAAATTAATAATAAAATGGCTCAAATAAATCATAGAAAACTTGAGCAAAACCCCATGTTACCTGCAGCCTTATTTTATTATACACTCTGAATAGCCCTTCTCCATTATTGGTTTAGAAAATGGAATATTGCTAATAATTGGAAATTTACCATCATCTGCTTTAAAAATAACAGTCAACTCAAATTGACCTGATTTGTACAAGTTATACAGCTGTCGAGAGGAATTAAAATTAAGTGTCGCTAAGGCTGTATCATTAGGGCCAACCAAGATGTCTTTACTAATTTTATTTTGAGAAAGAGTACCTCTTTGATAATCTATCTGCTGATCTTCAAAAGGCGAAATAGGCTTAGTTATTTGTAAATCGACGCTCTTACTTAGAGTCACGGACAGATTTGTTTTATTAATTATCTTAACAAGGTACGGAGGTATGCTTTCGACACTTTGACGGGTAAAATATACACTAACGCCATTAGTGCCAAATATTAAGATAAAGATAGCAAATCCCTTAACCCATTTTCTGAACAAAGGTAATCGCTTGCTAACCGACTTTTTCGGTGGCTTTTTTGCAAATAAAACAAATAGTGTTCCACCGAAGAGCGTAGCATACAATGCTATGATTAAAATTTTATAAGAAGTTTCTTTTGAGGACTCCGTTAACCCCAGCACATTCCCAAAGTGGTAAATTAAAAAAAGTATCCCTGTACCTATTAGGCTTCCAATAACTGAATATTTATTTTTTTTGATTTCTTCTTTATCTACTGCCATGGATTTATTTCTGTTGCGCTTAAGGTTGCAGGTAACGGCCAGGTATTACCGAAGGTTTGGAATTAGTATTCCGTCAGCCCCGGAACAAATGCCGATTTGAAAATATTTTGTTGAAGATAACAACTGCTGCCGATTGTTGCTTTGTCTGCCCGAACTGAAGATGAATAGCGCACAAACTGCTCATTGTTATTCCGTCTGCCAAACTTTTGGTAATGCCAATGTTAGCGGTAGTTTTGGGGATCACTTTCTCGGTTTCAACCTTATTTTTAATCCAAGACTCTCAATCTTTTTCATAAAGGAAATCGAATCCGTTACTATTAAATCTTTACTTTTTTTGTCTACGATCCAAAATTCTTGAACATTATTACTATTACGCTTCGCTACACTCTTTGCGATTATAAATCGATTGTCAAAATTGTATTCTATTACTTCTTGAGGAATAATGGTTATTCCTATATTTTTCTTTTCGTCTCCTGATAGAATTTGAGATTCGTTTCCAGCGCCTAAATAAAAATATTTATCTCCTAGATCTTCAGTAATAGCTGTATCATTCCAAAGACAGGATGATATACATATTAATACAAAAAGTAAAAGCAAGTTTTTAGATTTTGTCATACTATCGATCTAATTCGGAGTGTCTGCAAGAAATTACCGCTAACGGGAGTTTGTGAAAAAACCATCGTTACAAATCAAATATACACACAATGTTAATAGGCCGAAGTGTGTATGATTTTTGTGTGTTGGTATTATGCAATTCATACAGGGAAGCAATCGTAATCAAACATATTTTGCCACACTTAATGGCCAGGTAGCTGCCGACAATGCAGTACGGCTCATGGATGCCTTTGTAGATAAACTGGATCTGCAACAATTAGGCTTCACAAAGACAATGCATAAGAGCGAAGGCCGTCCACCATTTGCTCCCGCTGTACTACTGAAATTATACCTCTACGGTTATTTAAATAAAATACGCAGCAGCCGTAAACTGGAAAAAGAATGTACCCGCAATATAGAACTGCAATGGTTGTTGCAAAACCTGCAGCCTAACTATCATACCATTGCAGACTTTCGTAAGCTGCATGCAGTGCCACTGCAATCCATGTTCAGGTTATACGTTCACTTTCTGGGTGATTCCGGCCTGCTGGGTAACAAAACCATTGCTATAGATGGCAGTAAATTCAAAGCAGTTAACAGCAAAAAGAATAATTACAATCAAAAAAAAATAGATAAGCATCGCCAGTTTATAGAAGACAAAACCAATAAATATTTGCAGGAACTTGATGAAATCGACCAACAGGAAAGCACCACAGCGGGTGATGAACTTCAGCTAAAAAAAGAAAAGATCACACAAGGTCTTATCAAACTCAAAGAACGTAGTATTAAATATGATCTTATACAGGAGCAGTTGAACAATACCGATGACAAACAAATAAGCACTACTGACTGCGACAGCCGCAGCATACTTATTACCAAAAGCATTGTAGAGGTTGCCTACAATACGCAGAATGCCGTAGATGATAAACATAACCTCATTGTACATACACAAGCCACCAATACAAATGATGGCAAGGCTTTGCATAATACAGCCATGCAAGCCAAAATAAACCTGCAATTACAAAAAGAAGATGAACTAATGATACTTGCTGACAAAGGTTACCATACCGGTGCAGAACTGCAGCAATGTCAGCAGGAAAACATGATCACACATGTAGCTTACAAAGAACAGCCCTCTGTAAAGCATATAGCCAATGAATTTTTAGCAGAAAGCTTTCACTATGATAAAGTAACAGATATTTATGTATGTCCCGCAGGTGCAACCCTCACATCATTAGGTACATGGCATCACAAAAAAGGAGAAGCGAATGAAACAAGTTATCGTTTTAAAACATACCGCACGGACGCCCGTAAAACCTGCCCACTGAAAAACCAGTGCACCAAATTACCCAAACGAATTATACAACGCAGCGAATACCAGGACGCAGTTGACATCAATGATACTAACATCAAAAAAAACCCGGCTTACTACAAACGAAGGCAAGCTATCGCAGAGCATCCCTTCGGTACGATCAAGCGACACTTCGGATATACTCATACACTACTGAAAGGCTTGCAAAAAGTAAATGGAGAGATGAACCTGATCATGTTCTGCTACAACTTTATGCGCACTAAAAACATATTGGGCTTTGAAAAGATGCTCGAACAAATCCAAAAGTGGCAACCAAACTACAACAAAGTAGTTTGTGCCATACAAAAGGCTATTATCAAAGTTGTTTACAGACTAATTAAGCCAGTCGTTTTTTTGTATGATTATTTATCGCTGTTTTTAAAGGCTCCTCTAATGAAGCGCTATACTTTTGGGGCAATACCTTTTTAGGTCGTTTTTGGAAAAATAGAAGGTTTTTTCACAGTCTGACGGGCAGGTATTTGCGAAGGCTGGGGAATAGACTTCCGTCCTTTAGATTTGTTTTAATATAATTTATTTAAGATAACTACTATTATTACTTTTTCTTTTTTGCTTCTTTTTTCTTTTTAATATCCACAATAATTTGTGAATAAACTAACCAGTGGCGGCAGCGCATTATGACTTCCGTAGGGATGCATACCCATGGGCGGATACAATCTGCCGCCACTTTTGATTGCCTGTAATATTCATATAGAAATTAGGGTTCGATACCCATTATCAAGGACTATAATTTCAGACAATTTGGTTAGTCTTTTATAACAGTTAAAAGCTAAGCTATGACAAAAAATTATTTTATTGGAATTGATGTTTCCAAGCAAACACTGGACGCTGCCTTTATTATTCGTACCAATGAATCTTTTTCCACTCCGGTATGGAAACAGTTTGATAATACATTGGCAGGCTTACAAAAAATGAAAAGATGGTTACTACAGCTGAACGTGCCACTTAATCAGCAAACCATTGTCGTGGTAGAAAATACTGGCATCTATCATCGTTTGTTATGGCAGTTCTTTTCAAAGCAGCAAATTGATCTTTGTATTGAAAATGCAGCCCAGGTAAAATGGAGCCTGGGTATTGCAAGAGGGAAGAGTGATAAAGTGGATATCCGTCGGTTGGCGCTCTATGCTGCCAGGCACTCAGACCGGTTGAAACCTTCTCCTGTTCTGCATCAGCATGTATTGGCTCTCAAAGATCTGATCACACTACGCAACAAATTGTTGGTGCAGTTAAAAAGTATCGAGACAGCCTTTAACGAATTGAAGGTAGTTAGTCCTGTATCCTTTATAAGAACATCCAAAAAGCTTTTGACACCCGCCATCAAAGGCCTTAAACAGTCATTGAAAAAAGTGGAAGATCAAATAACAACACTTATCAAAAAAGATGATCAACTATTACATGTTTATCAATTACTGATTTCAATACCTGGAGTTGGCCCTGTAACAGCTATCTATCTTATCTGCTGCTCCAATGTTTTTACGATGTGCACCTCCGGAAAGCAGCTGGCCTGTTATTGTGGTGTGGTGCCATTTGATCACCAAAGTGGGATCAGTATAAAGGGAAAGCACAGAGTTCATAAAATGGCTAACAAAGAACTTAAAAAATTACTACACATGTGTGCATTATCAGCGATACAGCATTACGTCGAATTTAAAGATTATTATAACCGCAAAAAACAAGAAGGAAAACATCCGATGGCTATTCTGAATGCAATCAGAAACAAGATCGTATTACGGGCATTTGCTGTGGTGAAAAATGACAGGCCGTATGTAAATAATTACGAAAAGGCGGCGTAAATAAGATTGATTTTTTATTTGGTGAGATCATAGAAATCCGCCCACAGCCGCTGCTGATTGAAAATATTAAGTTGAAGTTAAGTACTAAAGCCCAAAGTTATTTGTCCAGCCCGAACTGAAGATTGGCTTTGCAATAGGCTGATGTTTGTTTGTCCAGCCATACTTGCACAAAACCCAATGTTGTACGCCGCTTTGTCAACGGATTTTTTTCATTAACGCCAAAAGCCCACTCTTTGTCCCTACAAAATAATTACCTTTTTTAAATTCGGGAAGTATAAGGTCGTCCAGGATTTTCTTTGTTTCTGCGTCTGTCAATTTTTCTTCAATTCCATATCCGTTGCAAATTCTAATTTTTCTAAGCCCTGTGCTTATACCAATTGTAATTCCATTGTTTAATCCTTTTTTACCAACTCCCCAATTATTTGCAATCGTCAATATAAAATCATCAAACTCTTCTTTATTTGTCCACGAACTGTCGATTGTTACAATTGCGATCTCGTTTTTTGTTTCCTTTTCAAAGTTGCTAATTGTTGAATCTAACTCGTTGATTTGGTTGGTTGTAAAAATATTTTCAAAATCACTTGTCCATCCTAAAGGTCTTGCAGGAAAACGAATTTTATATTCAGCCTTTGCAAATTCTCCATAACCAAATATAGAAGTGTCACCAATTGATTTTAAATAATTTGTGTCTTTCGATAAGCTGTCAACAATTGTCAAAATACTGTCTGCATAAATTCTTACAAACTGGTTTAAAAATGCAGTGTCTTGAAGAGAGTTTTGTTTGTTGTCAACAGTTTTGGTTGTTACATTTTCTTTCGACTTCTTCACTTTAGGCTTTTGTCCAAAGGAAGTATCAAATAATGCAGTCAAATAAAATATTATGATTAGTAGACGGGTCATATTAAAGTGGCGTACAACGTCCACGGCTTGGCGATGTGGCGGTATTTGAAAATCGTCAGCCCGTAACTGCTACTAAATTTATAAATAAAAGTTCATTGTTTATTATATTGCCTGGCGTTATTCGTCTGCTGGAGCAGAAGCCGATTAGCGAACAAAAAGCTGAGCATATATTCGCCACCCCGCCATATTGCCAAACCGCCTGTTGTGCGTATAGCCTTTGTATTTTCTGCATTAGTCAATTCCTAAATCGTCAGCTATCTTTTTTTCGGAAGTTACTTCTTCTAAATCAAGTCCAGCCATGTCAGCGATAATATGATTAATTACACTCTCCATTTCTTGCCTGTTAGTCCCTTCGTTTGCTACCAGTGTCGAGTAGTTTAACGCCAAAGTATGCTGTGTAAATTCTCGAACTGTTGTTTCTTTAATTGCTGTCCGTTCGGGTTGAGTAGGTCTGAAAGAAGAAACGTTAGAATAATGCCAGCAACTGGAAATAAAAGTGTCCACTTGCTGAAATCAAATAGATTGATAAGAATTAATGATGTCGCAAGTCCACCAATAATTGTAGCGATACCAAAAGTTGTTAAAAGTGTCGTCCAGGGCTTTTCAATACAAGGTCTGGTAATTTTAAGTTTGCTGTGTCGGCAAAACTTAAATATACTCGTCGTCTGTTTGTTTTAGGAAATATTTCTTCTGGCGATGTGTCGAGCTTTAATTTCTGTGGTGAAAAATCGAATGTGTCAGCAAATGATTTTCGTAGCTTATAAAAAAGATTTTGGGATTTACATTTGTCGCTGTGTTTGCCAGAAAGATGTCGCCAAACTGCGTTGTGAAAATCTCCTACAGTTGAAATTTGTTCAGCTTCTTGGTCTGGAATTTTGATACCGAAAGTGTTTTCGACTTTGATTAATATTTCTACGCTGTCAAGTCCCATAGCGTTATTGATTTTAGGGTTTGTCCCGTAGGCTTACGCACAACGGCCAGGTATTACCGAAGGTTTGGAATTAGTATTCCGTCAGCCCCGGTACTAATGCCGATTGAAAATATTTGTTGAAGATAACAACTGCTGCCGATTGTTGCTGTGTCTGCCCGAACTGAAGATAAGTAGTGCATAACTGCCCATTGTTACTACGTCCGCCAAACTTTTGGTAATACCAATGTTGGCTGCTGCCTTATTGCTTATTTTTCTCTGAATAATAAAGTTCTTTAGTATCATGTACAAAACAAATGAAAAGAAAAGCCGAACCCTTTTCAAGTAGCCTGAAAGATTCTATTGCTTTTTCGAAATATAAGTTGATTTCATTTAGGTGCTGTAAATTTTTAGTTTTAAAAATCATGAGCCTAAGATCTGCATTTGCAAAAAGCAATTTCTGAAAATCAAACTTTATCGCAGGACTTCTCAATTTACTAGTGTCATTTTTTCTTCTATCGCCCAATTCTGATTCAACAACTAATGGCACATCTTCAGGCGTATAGAACTCTCCCTTTTTATCGACATACCAGTGTACATCATAAAGAAATTCTCTGTTGACAAAGCCATACTTTTCAAATTGTTCACGACTTTGTTCTGATGTAAGTCCATTTGCATAAACCCGGAATCCAAGCTCATGTCCAAGCTTTACTAAATTATATTTGATTGTATTAGTATTTGGTTTTCTAGCTTCTCTTTTCTCATATATATAAGCTGACGAAATACCAATAAACAATTTTAAAATTCTATCGGAGTATTTGCTACTTAGTCGAGTATTTTGGTCATGAATTGCCTTTAAAAAAATTCCCATTATTGATAGATTATGCCTGAAGGTAGCAGCCAACGGACACGGCTTGGCGATGTGGCGGTATTTGAAAATCGTCAGCCCGTAACCGCTGCTAAATTTATAAATAAAAGTTCATTGCTTATTCTATTGCTTGGCGTTATTCGACGGCTGGGACTGAAGCCGATTAGCGAACAAAAAGTTGAGAATATATTCGTCGCCCCGCCATGTTGCCAAACCGCTTGTTATGTGCCGTACTTCTTCGTGTCGGGAATTGGGTGTTTGAATTTTGTAAACAACTTTTTGTTTTACCAACTGTCACTGCGCAAGCCAATAATGCTTTTTAAAAATTGATAAATCTTTTGTGTCCACCGAAAAATACTGCAATAAACAAAAGCAAATTAAAATTCATTTTGGTTCTAAAGCTGTTTCAAAACCGAAAGTGCTATGTCGCCCCAAATACTGCAACTAAAAACGAAAACAGCTTTGCATTTTCTGTTTGTGTTTAAAAACTTTGTCAAAGCAAAGTGATTGACGTCGAACCAAAAAATTCTGTTGAAAAAAATGAACTGCTGTTTGTCGTTATGAATCGTGCTTCTCAAAATTTTTTTGTCAAAGTTGCAGTGATTGTTAAACCGTGTACTATGTCCGCTTGCTTATGACCTGAACAAAAGTCCACCCGATACAAAAGCCAACTTGGAAAAACTAAAGAATAAAATTTATTCAAAAGCTGAACAAAGAACGTCAGGCCGATGTGGGCGTTGGGTTTAGTCAACCATAAATGATAAGGAACACTTTTACTGTCGCTCCAACGCTGATGAAACTGTCGGGCTGTATGGCACATAGCGAACCAGTATTGCCGCAGATGGGATATTTGATGCTGTGTCTGCCCACAACTGCAGCCGAATAATGAGTAAAAAGTACAAGTTAGCAACTTACTGCCGAACAGTATTCCGTCAAGCCGGGATAGAGTACGGTAGCGATTTGCAGCTCATTGTTCTTCCGTCAAGCCCCATTTGAGGCAATACATTTGTTGGCAGTAGGTTTTCTTAGTGGACTGCTGTTCCTTTTCTTGCTGGTTCAACATTGTCGGGTAAATTTTCCTTGACAATTTTAAGTGCTGTTTCTGCATTTCCAATACCTAAATATTCATCCTTATTTTTTGTTACGACGAATTGTCTTTCCAATTTTTCTGTGTCTTGTTGAGTAAAAGAACTTTGATTTTTAGTTGGTGCAAAATTTTCAAATTGTTTCGGTGTCACATTTGGTAAATCATCCGAATCATAAGGGTAACCTGTACATCTGCTAAAACACAAGGTGTACAAACTTGTGAAAGGAAACAATTTACTTAATACTTCATCTTTAATTGCAAGTTTAATAAAGTCGTGTATTTCAGCTCTTGAATTGTCTTGCAAAATGTAGTTCCAGGTATATTCAACTTCTTTGTTCTCGTCAAATGCGTTTGCCTCATTGTTTGGAGTTACAAAGCTGAATTTATTATTTAGTTCTTTTGTAGTAATATCATTGCAAAGCCAAAAGTCTAACATTTGTACAAGCTCTGTAATACTTTTTGTTTGTCCGTGTGCAAGGCAAACACCGTCTCTCCAAAAGTCAGGCAGATATAGTTTTTCTTCTGCTCCGATATATACTTGTGAAAATTTTTGTCCGTTTTCAATTCTTGCGTAAGTCAATGGGATGTTTTCTAATTCGGTGCCATTTGCAACCCTCAAAATAGAATTAAGTTTTTCAAACTCAAGATCTATTGCACTTTGAAGTCCACCGACTTTTTCAAGTTCAGGATACATTGTCTGAATAGGTGTATTTGATTTAAAGGTATTCAAAAATCGCTTTAACATACTTGTCGACCGGAGTCGTTCTAAACTTACTGCCAACGTTAAAGCATTTGTGTTTGTGGCGGAATTTGAAATCCGTCAGGTTGGTACAAATGCTGATGTAAAATACAAAAGTTCATTGTTTATTCAATTGCTCAGTTTATAACGTCGGGCTGGGACTGAAGTTGATAGTAGCACACAGTTGAAGCGGCGTTATCTGTCCGCCGACATAACACAAATGCAATGTTAGGTGCAGCCATTTATAAACTAATGTCCTTGAATTTGATGTTTATATGGTTTTGCTCATAAATCCAGTAATTAAACTCATGAATTTGTCGTCCAATGTTTCCAATTTCATATTCAACCTTCTTTCCTTGAGTTCTTATTTTCGACTGATTAAAAAGAGCCTTGTCCATTTGAAGCTTGTCAAAAAAAGTAACTAATGATTTTAGAAGATTATAATTTAACGAATCTATTTTGATAGCGATACTGCTGTCTATGGTTTGAGTACTGTCTAGAATATTTAAAAAAGTGTAGGAATTGTCGATTAGTTCCTTTGTCACCTTAGGATATTTTGATTTTACTTGGCTTGTAGAGCAGAAGGTTATTGTCGCCCGCAAAAATGTTTGATGAGCGTCTTTAACCAGATGCCAGTGCTTGTCTGTCAAATATTTTACCGTGTCAACTTGAGCAAATGACTTTGTACTGTTAGAGACTATCAGAAGTCCGCAAAAGAATATAATTAGTGAATGTCGCATTTGGTTGCACCTAACGAAAAAGGCTTGGCGTTTGTTGGGGAATTAGTATTCCGTCTGCCCATAACTGAAGCCCAATGATTGCAATATTGCTGATGTTTTATTCACAGGCAAATTTATAACGTCCTGCCCGAACTGAAGCACAATAAAGAACAAATGATGAGGCTATATTCGTCAAGCCCCAATAATGCCAAACCTAATGTTGGCTGCTGCTTTAGTATTCTATATTTTTTGTTTCATTTGTTCTTTGTAACTTTTTATTGTCACCAAGTAATGTCAAAAATTCAATCAAATCATTTGCTTCATTTGGTGGTGTCATTGATTTTAAATATTTCCTTTGTCCATTGTAGTAAACTATAATCGTTGTTATAACTGCATCACAACAGGTAATGTCTGGAAATTTTAAAGTGTCTAAATTACAATTTTGCAAAAGTCCAATTAGTTTGTTGTAGTCAGTTTCAATTAAAGTGCCTTGAAACTGTCCACTGTAAGGTGTTTTGATTTCATCTTTATGTTTAAAATATTGTCTACTCACAAATAAATTTTTGCTACTGTCAATTTCTAAGTCAAGCTTTGGGCAATCTCCATTACAACGGCTTGAATGAAAAATTATTTTCACTAAATTTATTTTGTCTTTTGTCTGGGCTTTGCAAGACGATAAAGAAACTGTCAAACAAAGCAATGCAAGAAAAAAATTAGTCTTTGTCAATTTGAAATATGGTTAAGTGATTATTATTTCGTCAAAGTTTGAGGTGTGTCAAAAAGTTGCAGCCAACGGCTACGGCTTGGCGATGTGGCGGCATTTGAAAATCGTCAGCCCGTAACCGCTGCTAAATTTATAAATAAAAGTTCATTGCTTATTCAATTGCTTGGTGTTATTCGTCGGCTGGAACTGAAGCCCAATAGCGAACAAAAAGTTGAGAATGTATTCGTCGCCCAGCCATATTGCCAAACCGCCTGTTGTGTGTAGCCAAAATCGGTCTGCAGTTGTCTGTCAAATCCATGTATAAACTAAATTGATGTCACACCCCAACTTTTGTTTAAAATCGTTTATGAAATTGTCTTTCAGACTTGACCAATTCCAAAACGTAAATCCTAAGTCGCTAAATCCCCATTCTGGTATAAACTTAACTTGATGGATGTCTGTCGCAACATTACATAAAGGGCAAGTCAAATTGTTACTTTTATTGTCACCCCACTCACTTAAAAAGTCCCAATCTTCACTTGCTATGTCCTGTTTGCAATTTGGGCAGAATAGTTCTTCAATGCCATTTTCTCCTGTATGAAAAACCTGTCGCTCCGTTATTATTTCGAGTCCGTTTGCGCCTAAGTCAAAGGGTAAAAGTTCTGGCTCTGCTGAAACAAGTTTTGCTCCGTTTGAAATGGCATAACCGTTATTTGAGCTAAGAACACAATCTGAAAGTGTCGACTTAACTATGTCAAGAGAAACAAGCCATTCTAAAATTTCTTTTGCTTTAATTTCTTTGCCTGGATAACTTGATTGTCTTGGTACAATTGAAATACTATGGTCGCTCATGTTCTTTGTCTGTTGAAGTAGAGTAGTGTCGCTGAATGGTTACACACAACACTTAAATATACGCCACTCCAACAAATAACTTAAAAAAAGAGCTATTGGCAATCAATATGTTACTGTTCGCCTTTTTCAATTGTAGTGGCGCAAATACAATTTACCATGCTATCTTACCTTTCTGCCAGAGATCATCTAAGGGGCTTACAATATTTATCAGCTTGTCTTTACGTACATGTAAATATCGCTCAGTGGTTTTAATATTAAAATGACCTAACAAATCCTTGATGTATTTAATATCAATCCCTTTTTCAAGCAAATGGGTTGCAAAACTATGCCTCAATACATGTATGCCTGCGTGTTTGCTGATACCCGCTTTATGCTTTGCCATCTGGAATATCTTCTGTACCGTTCGCGTCGGGTATGGCTCACCCGTTTGCTCTGATTCGAAAAGATACATTTTTGGCTTTGTTTTATACTGCTTTATATAGCTTCTAAGTATATCCAGTAACACGGGGCTCAGGGGCACATACCTGTCTTTTTTACCTTTGGCATTTTCAATGAGTATCTGCATCCTGCCACTATCTATATGACGGAGTTTGAGATTGACTAACTCACTAACCCTTAACCCGGCGCTGTAAACTGTAAACAACAATGCTTTGTGTTTAAGATTTGGTAATGCCCTGAACATACCTGCCAGTTCATCTTCATTTAATACTTTGGGCAGTTGCAATGGTTTCTTTGGTCTTGGTATGTCAAAAAACATGGTGTGCCTGTGCAACACCTGCTCATAGTAGAACTTCAAAGCATTCATCCGGCTATGTAATGTATTTTCTTTCATGCCCTGTTTCAGGCAGTAGAGGAAATACTTTTGCAGGTGATGTGGTGCTAAATCCTGTACCGGCTTATCTTTTAACAGATGCAGTAGTTGTGCAAATTCATTGCGATAAGTTTTTATGGTAGATTTACTATAGGCTTTTAGAGTAAGGCACTGCAAAAATTTTTGCATTTCCTCCTGGTTATTACTACTGTTTTGAACCGGTAAAACAGTTTGCTGTGTTGAAACCGATGTTTCTGTAGTGGTTATATCTGTAGCGGCCAGTTTGCACTTTTTCCTGTTGTCTGTAGTATCGGGTATATGCCAGCCTTTGAGTGTATGGCTCCAACGGGCTCCTGGTACCATATTCATGCGCCCGTTTAAATGCCGGTTAGGTGGAAAGCTTACCAGAATGCGCTTTTCTCCTTCGTAGCTGATCAAAGAATGGGAAATACTCATAGACGATAATGCGCCGCCAACTCACTCACAGGGTTTGCAGCAAGGATTGAATACCATAAAAATATTATTTTTTTTGAAACTTTATGCATTCAAATATGCTTTGCGCAATTGTTTATCCGGTATGAAATCTTTGGGCCAGCAATCCAATCCGCCAGCCGAATAATTCGGATGATATGTTGCAGGATGATCAGGGCTTTCGACTTGCCCGATAATGCCGCTTGATTTATCAGGGATTGCTGCGACGTTTTCCTGTGACATTTTAATTCAAATCTTTTCACTCTACAGATGGGATAGATTGCTATGTGGTTTTGACCCGCAGCCCACAGTTCCTCCAACAACCGGACGTACAAGTGAGTGACACAACAGGTGATGCCATGTAATACCAAAGCCCGTAAACTGATATTTGTTATTGGTACTTCATCCGTGCAGCCGAACAACAAAAGAGATGGTGTATAATTACCTTCTTTTACAGCAAATGTGTACACAAAAATAGTTGCATCGACAGGCGTGGTAGTACGGTTTCCCATAAACGGATGACTTTTTGAAAAACCCCGAAAATTAATCGTGGAAAAGCATGGCATTTATTACTAGACAGGCACAGGGCAAAATACACGGATACTGTCAGCACAACAGCAAGTACCGTAAAGCCCGAACATAAAACAATCTCCCACTCACCTGTGGATGTGATGATATGCGATAGTCGTTGAACAAGGAAAAATCCATTAATCTTTAACTACCTTATAAGTTTCTGTGTGGTTTCCGATCATTAATTGAATTATATAACACCCACTAGCAAGGGTCGCAATATCCAATCTGCGTTGGTATTTTCCAGACCATAAATTTTCTTTCATAGACTGAAGTATCATCCCATCTATAGATAGAACTTTAATAGTAACAGTTGATTTTGCCGATAACTGAAAATTGATCAATGTAAAGTCTTGTGCCGGATTGGGAAAAAGTCCGACAGCACTATTTCCAGCCTTAACAGGTTTTTGTAGCCCCGATAAAGTGATATCATTACACTCTGTAAATATTAATGCTGTATCTCCTGGTAAAAGGTTATAATTTTCTAACAATGAAATACTGTCTACGTTCTCCTTTATTTCCATTCTGCTGATGCGTGCTGTGCTTACTTTACTTCTGGTATTAAGTAGCGGTGCAGTATAATCCGGGCAAATTTTACTTTCAGCGGTCCATTTGTTTATTGTTACATGATCATCGTTATACCACAACCCATACATATTTCCATTCTTGTCTATGCTTGGAAAAAGTTCTCTCTTATGTGGTATTTTACCTGCATTAACCAATTGTTGATTAAGAAACACATCTTGCTCCATCAAGGTCACTTTGCATTCCAATTCCGCCTCACTAAAATTTGTGTAGGTAAATAAAAATTTATGGGGGTAATCCGAGTAAACCCCATAACCGCCTATGATGAATAACCTGTTGTTCTTTTCAATCACTTTGTTTGGCCAGTCCGAATCATAAGAATCACCAAAAATTATATCTGTCAGTATTGGCTTTTTATGATCTTTGAAGATCTTGAGTACTTCAGACGCTGAATTATTCTCGAAATCTACCAACACCACTTCGGCACCAATTATATAATCTCCGTTGCTGTTTATATACAAACTGTTTGAGTAATAATCATTTCCTCCGAAAACCGATGGAGAAGTACCTCTTTGAGAGATGAGTACACCCGTACTGCTAAATACGCTTATTTGCGGGCGTTTATGTTTATAAATATTGTTTTCAACAACATCGTACAATAATACATACTCGCGGCTTTCATTTTCGATTACACTCACAGGAGTCGTCAATAAATTGTTGCTTACAAGAAATCTTTTTGCCCATTGTACATTGCCATTTTCATTCAACTTTACAAGCAAAGAATAATTATTTTTCATTGTGTCGTAGTCCTTTGCAAACAAAATCAGTCCATTGTCTGATGTAGCAGACAAGCAGATATAGGGAACAGGATGGTTTGCAGGAAAATACTTTTCCCATTTTACCTTTCCTACAGTATCGATTCTGGTAAGATAGTAGTAGTTACTTACTACACTTGAAAACATTACAGTACCGAAAAAATAATCTTCATTTTTTGCTTTTTCAAATGCATAGGAATACTGAATACTTTTTACACCCAATGAAAATGTTTGAGCCGTTGAGTAAGTACTTACACAAATCAGTGTAAGAAGCAAAGTATATGAACTAATTGTTTTTAAAAGCATCGTTTGGTCAATTTTAGTAATATCGTTTCACAATTAATAAGCAGCGCCGTTATACTTTTATTCTTTAATAAACTTCAATACTCTTTGCCGGCCATTTTGTATAATTCTTATAAAATAAATACCATTACTTAAAGCCGACACATTAATTGTTTGCAGATTCATACCTTTTTGTACGGTGATCTTCTGCTTTTGAAGTTCTTTCCCGTTGGTTGCTGTGAGCGATAAATTTAGCGTACCTGATTTTTCAGCATTATAAGACAACATAATAAAACTTTTGGCAGGGTTTGGATACAGCGAGGCCAAAGCTTCCTGCTTTTTTAAATTTGTGCTGGTTACTGCAGAAACCTCATCAGGCATTTTTAAACTGCAATTTGTTTTGCTATATTCAACATCCGTTACCGTTACATACCTGTCAGTAAAAACAACAGCATCAACAAATCTTCTCATACCCTGCACCGGGGCGCCAACATTCATTGTTATGGTAGAAGTATCGTAATCATATACCGGAGCATCAAAAGCAGGACAAATTCTACCGGAAGCATTGTATTTACCAACCAGCAATCCATAACCATTTGTATAATCTCCATACGTTGACAAAGATGTCATGCTTTTTTTTGTATAGGCTGTTCGTACAATCGTCCCAAAATCTAGCTGTATGGGTGCTAGATACTGTTGTACGGCAAATATGTTAGTGTTTACCACACCGACATTACCCGGATTACCATCCCTGTCAATCGGTGCCAGGTAATAATAATATTTAGTGGATTCATAATCGAATGTTTCCAATTCACCCAACATGTAATACTGTTCATCTTTCCTGATCAGTTTCATCGGGTAATCGCTCCAGTAATACCGGTGTGCCGGTCTATAGTTTTTATACGAAACAACTTTACCATTTTCATTGGTTGCTAAAAGATAAGACCTCGGACCTGTCTGGCACCAGCCACAGTCATAGCTTACCGCAACAAGGTAGCCCTTTTCATAACGCTCTGTTATTGCCCGTGGAGTAAAGTTTTGATAAGTGCCTTCATCATAAATGTGATCCCAGCCTTGCTGCAAGATGATCTCACCGTTTTTATTTAGTTTGATCAGTTGCATTTTTTCTGTTGCACTAAGTGAAAAAGTTACATACACCAGGACATAATTACCTTCCTGGTCTTCCATGGCCAGGATACCGTCAAAATAATTATTACCGGGTGAGCCAAGAATCTTCTTAGACCAGGCAACATTCCCAAGACTATCGCACTTCATCACTGTGGCGGCATGTTGCTTTAGCATGTTGTCGTAGGTCTTTGCAAATAGTAAAAGACCATTATCTCTTGTGGGTATTACTTTATTGTATTGTTGGGTAGTTGAATTGAGCGGGTTATAGGACTTTTCCCATATTTTTTTCCCTTTATTATCTAAACGTAAACAATAGAAATCGCTACGTGTGTTGCTATCGTTAAAGATATTTTGTGTAACAAACTGGTCTCCGTTTGTTGCTGTAGTAATGTTTGCATCACCCGTTTTGTAACCGGTAAATATTCTTTTAACAAAAGTCTGTTGTGCAAAAATGTTAGTATAAATACACAACAACACGGGCACCATCAATAAGAATGGTGCTTTATACAAAGTAGGTAAAACTCTGGCAAAATACAACTTGACTGCATTTACGCTGGTTCCAATGTTTGTAACAAAAGAGGTTGCATAATGCAGGCTGGTTAAGGTTGTTGTAGTTTTCATACACCTGTTGAGGATTGATTGAGGTGAAATTACAGCAGGCACCAATATAAAAACATACCGCTTTAAGTGTATATTCCAACACTACAGGAAAGCATTTCGCCAAACGCGGATAAAAGGAAGCCACAAGTGCGTGACACAACAGCGCATGCCAGGCAACAGTCAAACTGTACAATAAGCTCTGCCGATAATCTCATAACTAACAGGCACCCTCATGCCGCAGCGTTGTACAGGAGATTGCTCGATGATTGGTCTGTCAGTTTTTGAATTTTCAGAAAATGAAATGGACACTTTCAATACAAATGCCACCATGCAGGTAGCTGTCCTTTCGACGATGCATAAACAGCTTTGTACACATCCATTCCTTCATTTTGCTCAGATAATTTTTACAACTTATCCTTTAACCATTACGCCTGAGACAAAATTTTTTAATAAGTGTACAATAAACACTTATCTTCGCGCGCTGTCAAAAATAACACTCACCGGAATCACCCGATAACAATACGTGCCGCAAAAAACCAGCCACTGTTGCTATCCGATACCACCATCCGTTGTACAATATATGAAATACCTACTGTCCTTGTTGTTCCTGACCGCCGGCTTGTCGGTTTTTGCCCAGCAACTTCGTCTCAAGGCAAAAAACGACGTCAGTCTCCTGCACAATGATTTCGAAAGCCAGCACATCCCCTTTCAGCTATCACAGGCTGCTGCCTTGTTTGGTTTGCCACCTCATACCGCGCTTGTTACTGACCGCGTGGAAGCGGACCCGCTTGGTTACGTTCATTACCGTTTGCACCAGACACTCTTCGATATTCCGGTCGTGAACAGCATGTTTATCGTGCATACCAAAAACGGCAGCCTGCACAGCACGGGCGGATCAGTGATTGTTGACACCAAATTGTTGTCCCCGGTACAAAAAACTGCACGAATCAGTGCCGCTACTGCTGTATCACGTGCTGTCACCGCCAGCCGCGCCAAAAAATTGGCATGGCAGGATGCCGCAATGGAGCAGGCGCTCAGGAAACAAACCGGTAATCCCGCTGCAACCTATTTTCCGCGGCCCCGGCTGGTCTATTTCAGCCCGGGCGAATGGATTGATGTAGCTGCGCTCCGGCTCTGTTACCAGGTCGATATCTATTCCATGGACACGCTCAGACGCACTTTTTTTTATATTGATGCGGCAGACGGAAAAGTGATCGGCAAAAAAGAGCGGCTTCATTTTACGGATGCCACGGGTACCGCCAACACCGCCTACAGTGGCGTGCAGACGATTCATACCGCCAAAACTGCCGGGCAGGTTTTTTTATTGAGAGATTCATCCAACAGCACGGCTGTGATAACCCTGCACGGCGAATCGGACTCACTGGGGCTGGACTATACCAGCCGGAGCAAAAACTGGGTACTGCCCGGAGTGGCACAGGCAGCCCTGGATGCGCACTATGGCGTAACGCAGACTTATCTTTTTTACCTGCAGCATTTTGGCCGGAACAGTTATGACAATAAAGGAACGGCACTTACCAGTTATGTTAACAACCCGAAGTATACTGACAATGCCTTCTGGGATGGCACCGCCATGAACTTCTGCAAAAGAAGCAACGGCAATGCCGGTGGCGTTACGGGAATCGACGTTTGCGGACATGAGCTGACTCACGGTGTAACGCAGGAGACCTGCGATCTCGTGTACAGTTACGAATCCGGTGCGATCAACGAAAGCCTGAGTGATATCATGGGGAAATCCGTACAGTTCTGGGCCAAACCTGCTGATTCAAGCTGGGTATTGAGCAACGACATGGCATGGGAACTGCGCGATCTTTCCAACCCCTCCCGCCTGTCACAGCCGGATACCTATCAGGGTGCTTTCTGGATATCCTCCTCTTTTGACCTTGGTGGTGTACATACCAACAGCGGTGTCGGTAATTTCATGTTTTACCTGCTCGCGCACGGAGGTACCGGGGTCAATGATAACGGCAATGCATACGATGTCAAAAGTATCGGACTTGACAAAGCTGCCCAGATCATTTACCGGTCACAGGCATTTTACCTCACCCCCACTTCCCAGTATTATGATTGGCGGGTTGCCTGTATCAGCGCGGCAACCGATCTTTATGGCTCTGCTTCCGCAGAAGTCAGCGAGGTCAAAAATGCTTTCTACGCGGTGGGTATCGGCCCGGATGCCAACGGGTGTGATGCACCTTACCAGTTACAGACAACAGACACAACGCGCAACGCGGTGCTGCTGAGCTGGCGTCCTGCTCCCGGCATCGGTTACAATGTGCAGTATAAATTAGCGACATCCGGCACTTTTACCACCATTGGTAATGTGCAGGATACGTTTTACCGGCTTACCCGGTTAAAACCAGGATTGTCTTACGACTGGAGAGTGCAGTCCACATGTGA
Organism: Panacibacter microcysteis; assembly: GCF_015831355.1. Classification (NCBI taxonomy): domain Bacteria; kingdom Pseudomonadati; phylum Bacteroidota; class Chitinophagia; order Chitinophagales; family Chitinophagaceae; genus Panacibacter; species Panacibacter microcysteis. The sequence goes on along the minus strand of NZ_JADWYR010000003.1, from coordinate 9,027 downwards.
CTCACTGCATAGCGGCTTATGGTCTGCGCAGGCATCCTTTGCCACGCTGGCAAGGCGCGGCACGATAGCCTACTGCACTTCCGCAGGCTCATTTACAAGTGGTGAATATATCCAGCGCATTTCCATCAACGGGTTCACCAACACAAGCGGGGACAATAAAGGCTATGGGAACTATACTAATAAAACCATCCAGCTGACACAGCATAACACCTATAACCTTGGTGTCACCGCCGCCATCCCGGGTACGAACTACCAGGAACCGTGGAGTGTGTACATCGATTACAATGCGGACGGGGATTTTACCGATGCGGGTGAACTGGTTGGCACAACCACCACCTTTGGAACTGCGCCAGGTACCATCACCTTTAACGTGCCTGCTGCTGCTTCCCCCGGCAACACCAGGATGCGGATCCAGCTCAACGCACCCGCCTCGTCGCCCTGCGCTGCTTTCACTTACGGAGAAGTGGAGGATTATAGTTTGAAAATTGCACGGAACAGCGCTGCGGTCACTGCTGCACAGGCTACATCTTCCGCCAACCTTTCGGCGCTGAGCGTTTCGCCGAATCCCGTATCCGCCGGTACGGTAAATGCTTCCTTTACGCTGGCTGCAGGCGGCCATGTAACAATAAAAGTGACCACCTTAACAGGCCAGTTATTACTGCTGCAGGAAGCGGGCAGCCTCCCTCCCGGCGATCACCGTATCACCGTCAAGGGTCTCGGCAACATCGGTAACGGAACTTATTTTGTGATTTTAGAACAAAAGGGGCTGGTAACAGGCCGGACCCAACTTTTCATTCACCGGTAAAAGATTCAGCGGGTTGCCGGATGCTGATGCCCGGCATCCTGCAATGCTGCTGCCTTATTGCCTGCAACATCATCCATATGCCGGACCGCAATCCATTACCCGTGACATTCACCCACCTGGGTGAAACCCTGCAGGGTGTAATCCTGCACAATCCTTCAGTCTTTGGAAACATCGTCCTGGTCAGGCTTCACGAGGTGCATCAGGATTTGCATGCGGTGATTGTATTGCACAAAGAGGGCAGCGAATGGGTATCTGACGAATTCGGTGAACGTTATCCGGAAACAATCCGCCAGCTGGACCGGATCATCCGGGCGACTTTACTGGGTATTTGAATCCGTTTATGCAGGAGATCAAAGGTCCCAGGATTCTGAAAAACTTAAGTTTTATTTTCAATTCATGGAAGGGCTTGTCCCCATTTTAATACAGTTGTCATTTTCAAAAGCAGGATTCCACAGGCTATTACAGGTCATTCTTGACAAACCAATTTGTTGAAATCACCGTAAACACCGCAATGTTCAATATGATTGGCCATTGTCATAGGCTGCAGGATTTCCGGTCCCCAAAGACTTTACATCGCAGATGAAAGCACGGTTGTTGAAAAACCTGCAAAACTGAAAAGGATTTTGTACGTCAACATTATTCGAAACCTCAAACTTGTAAAATAATAATGTTGCCTTTCATCCATAAATTCGTATTTGTTTAGGATTAAAAGAATTTTAATGATCAACTAAATTATTGTAATAGGAAAACTATTATCAATCTAGAACTAATCATTAATGACAGACTCCAAGAAGAAAATTTAGGTACTGACACCCAACTGATGAATATAAAATTCCAACTTCAACAAATAATTCCGCTAATATAATTTCACACGAAAATGTACTCAAAAAATCCCATCATTGTCATAACAACAAATAGCTAAGATGAAAAAAGGGATCAAAACCACTGATTTAATTCTGGTACTTACTCTGACATTATTTTCACTGCAACTAAAAGCTCAGAATACTTCAGATAGTATTGATGTTTTTATCAAAAAAAAGATGACCCAACTCCAAATACCCGGACTTCAGTTAGCCATTGTCAAAAATGGAAAACTAGATAAGTTGAGTAATTATGGTTTGGCAAATATTGAGCATCAGGTACCAACAATTGCTAAAACGACTTTTTCTATTAATTCTATGACGAAAGCATTTGTGGGAGTGGCTATAATGCAGTTGCAAGAGCAGGGAAAGCTTAATATTAATAATCCTATTTCTTATTACATTTCTGATATTCCTGAAAATTGGAAATCAATTACAATAAAACAATTGTTAAGCAATGTTTCTGGACTTCCAAATAATATAGATGAAAAGGAACAAGTACTGGGGGAGGGTGTGGAAAGTAAAAACTGGGAAATGGTTAGGAAATTGCCAATGGAATCTCACCCTGGAGAAAAATTTAGTTACAATCAAACAGGATATTATATTCTGGGAAAAATTATTAATTCGTTAAGCGGGCAACATTTTACGCAATTCATAGCAGAAAATCAATTTACGCCTTGTCTGATGACTGCTACACGATTTGGGGATTCCAACGACATAATTCCCAATAACGCCGGCTCATATTCTACGATTTTCAACGAAAATGGCAAATGGATTAACGACGGTAAATTACACAATTCATATGCATCATTTCCGTTGTTTTTCAGAACTGCAACCGGAATTATTTCTACTGCCGAAGATTTGAGTAAATGGCTGATTGCTTTACAAAGTGGGAAACTTTTAAAAAAACAAGAAAGCATTGATCAAATGTTTACAACAACAAAATTGAACAGTGGTGAAATTGGTGGATTTAATAAACTCACGAATGGCTACGCATTAGGCTGGCCAACTGTAGAAAGAGACGAACATTTTGCAGTAGCGCCAGTTGGCGGAATGCGTTCTGCTTTATTTGTATATCCCCAAGATAGTTTAGCTATTGTGATATTAACTAACCTCCAGGGTTCAAATCCAGAATGGTTTATCGATGAAATTGCTGGATATTATTTCCCGGATATGAAGGTTCAAAATGGTTTTGGTTTGAGTAAGAACCTGAAAATATTACGACTATACCTTATAAAGAGTAATTATCAAAACCCTTACAATATTTATCAGAAATTAAGTCAATCAAACAGAAACTATACCCTGACCGAAGATGAAATCAACACCTGGGGGTATCAGCTAATGGAGCAAAATAAAAAAAATGAAGCGCTGCAAATTTTTAGGTTGAATACACTATTATTCCCTAATAGTTGGAATGTATATGATAGCTATGGGGAAATGCTGGAAACTTCAGGAAACCGAAAAGAGGCAATTATTAATTACAAGAAATCTTTAGAACTGAATCCTGACAACTCGAATGCTCGAAATTTTTTAAACGCTAAGAAATAATGCCGAAAATACAGCTTAAGTATATTGCCGAAAGTGAAGATAATTAGACAAAACAAAAAGTTGAAACACGGATTTCGTCTGACCCATTTCGGCAGACTCCGTGTGCCTCTTGTTGTACGGAGAAGAAGTATTCAAACAACTCTTTGAGCAGGTATTTGAAAAATGCATGAAGAGCGGTATGATAGCAGGTCACACACAGGCCGTTGATGGTGCATACTTAAAGGCCAATGCCAGTAAAGAAAGTTTAGAGATAAAGCCAAAACAAAAAAAGTACAGCACAGTATTTACAAAGCAGCACTGGAAAGAGCTAAAGCAAGACAACAGACCGTAAGGGCCAGGTTAATGAAACGCAAACGCAGCAGTACGGTTGAACCTGTATGTGACACATTAATAAACTTCACGGGTATGAAGCGTTTAAATGCAAGAGGTATAGAGGCCACCAATAAAATGCCTGAAAAAATGGTTACGATTCAGTGCACCCAATACAGCAATAAAAGCAATGGCACAGGTACAAACAAAATACAGGGAAGGTTTTATGCTGATTACAAAACTGTTACTGCAACTTATTTTAAGCCCGGAAGCGGCAATGGAATTATCTGGTTATAAAATGTGCTTTGAAGAGCAGAAAAAACAGCGGCCTTGTAATGGCTCCTAAATGCTAATGAGGAGAAATTATAACTTCATTTTTTTGAAATTATTGTTGTGCAACAGTGACCAATGTAAGCTGAAGTCTTATTCTAGATCTTTTAATGTTATTTTGTGAAGGTAGTCTTTTGTATGTGATACTCCACCTGCAGGAAATTTTTCTTCTGAGATACATTCTTTAGCGTCCAATTTTATAACAGTGTAATTTGAAAAGTCTGTTCCGGTAAAAAATATAATATTTAGAATCTCATACTCTTTGTTTGGCATTGCAGATGTTACCAACAGGTATTTATCCGGGATGTCATTTAAGCCTTTTAGTTTAGCTTTATTTGGATAGTTATCTATTCTGTAAAAAACAGTTAGATACAGAAATTTGTTTTTAAAGTCAAGAAACATTAAGCCATTTCCAAATGGGGAAGTCGGCCACGGTTGTGACACTTTTTTAGTGGCTTGTAAAAACAAATCAGATTGGGTATTATAATGATATCTGGGCGGTTTTTGACTAAAAAAATAAATGAGTGGTAAGCCTCCCCAAAAACAGTACGTTTTAAAAGTAGACAAATTGTTTAATTTTAAAACTGTAAAAGATGAAAAAAAGCACATTCAGTCCTGCACAGATTGCAGGCATTCTCAAAGAGTTTGATAATGGCAAGAGTGCCGAAGAGATTAATCGTGAACACGGAGTAAGCAAAGCCAGTCTTTATAAATGGCGACAACGCTATGGTGGTATGGAAGCTACAGAGCTTAAGCGTATGAAGGACCTGGAAGAAGAAAATGCCCGGTTAAAACGCATGTATGCAAACCTGGCCATGGAGCTTGACGTAGCAAAATACATCATTGAAAAAAAGTTGTAAAGCCTTGCGATAAACGGGCTATCGTAGATGATCTGCGTATAGAACGGCCTAAAGACATAGGCAAGGCGTGTCGTATATTAAACATCAGCCGCAGCTCTTTGCATTATCAATCTGTAAAGAATGATGAGGTGCTCATTCAATTACTCCGGCACCTTGCAGCAACAGTGGGAGATGAAGGGTATCAAAAGTTTTATAATCGCATAAGACTGCAGGGCTACCGGGTTAATCATAAACGTGTATACAGGCTTTACAAACAACTGGGATTGCGTATAAAGCGTAAAGTAAAAAAACGGTTACCTGTTCGCATACAGGAAAAGCTGGAAGTGCCGGCAGCCTTTACACAAACATGGAGTATAGATTTTATGACAGATGCGTTAAGCAATGGACGTAAGTTCAGGTCATTTAATGTGATAGATGATTTTAACCGTGAAGTACTTTTTATAGAAACAGATTATTCACTAAAAAGCAGCCGTGTACTTTGGGTATTAAGACATTTAATAGCACGGTATGGCAAGCCTAAAAAAATACGAATGGATAACGGCCCGGAATTTATAGCACATCTTGCAAAGCACTGGAGCCAGGCAAACGAAATAGAGTTTAAATATATACAGCCCGGCAAGCCATCGCAAAATGCATACATTGAAAGGTTTAACCGCACTTACCGGCAAAAAGTGCTGGATGCTTATTTATTTGATAGCTTAAACGAAGTAAGAGAAATAACAGAAGATTTTATAATTGACTATAACAACCATCGGCCGCATGATGCACTCGGTGGACTGACGCCAGTATGCTACCGGCAAAACAGGGAAGGATTAAATCCCTGTTTTGCTGATGGGCTCCGTTACGCTTCGGCTACGCCTTCGCTTCACTACACCCATCAGCAAAACAACATGCAATGAAGAAAAACGTCTACTTTTAAAGCGTACTCAAAAAGGGATGGCTTCAGAGTAGCCCGGATTTAAAAATCTTTGAGCAACACCATCTTTGTCAACGTTGATATTAAATTCAGATAACGAATCTGTCACTTCAAAGTGATTGCCATCCATTGAAATATTGTTTAGACCACCTAAATCAAATAACTGAATTGATTTTGTCACTGAGTCTTTATATGCGGTGATGCGATTTACATATTCATTCATCCATTTATTAGAAAATGGAATCTTCAGTTGAAAACTAACCACCATTGGCAAAAGTGGGTTTAATAAACTATTCGACTGATGTAGTACTTTTTTGAATTCAGCAAAGCTATTTTTAAAATTACTTGTAACATTCTCATTAACTGCATTCGTTTTTAATAGGATATTATTTGAAGTCGTAAGTGCATCCAATTGTTTGTTGTAACTATTAGTTGCCAACACTAATTGCTTTGAAAAATTTAATGAATCATCTTTAGCGCTGCGAATCAATGTAATGATGTTCAGTGAATCCCTTATGCGCCTGTCTTTCTGTATTTCGGAGTTTATTCGGTCTTCAGCGTTCTTGTTAACTTGAATAATTGCTTGAATTAATGATAAACAAACCAATAATATAATGACTATCCAGCCTATAGGATTAGGCTTCTTTACCGGTCTTTTTTTTACCTTGTTCGTCTTTTTCAGTATTTAAGGAAGCGCCTATAACCGCTAAGATGGAACTTATAGCTAGAGTTATGAATTCCCACATAATTTATAGCTTTAGGCTTAAGATTTCAGCTAACGAGCAGGGCTTTATGCAGGTTGGGAATTGTTATTCGTCCGCCCACAAAGGCTGCTGATTGAAAAATATAAAGTTGAATTTAAGAACTAAAGTTGAGATTTGTTCGTCCAGCCCGAACTTAAGTTGGGATTTGCAATGACCCGATTGCTCCGACGTCCTGCCGCCATAACGCCAAACCGATTGTTGGGCGTTCGTGCTGGCGTAATGAGAACTCTTTGCCTATCTATTTTAGCCTGTTAAAATTAAACTCGTATTTGAATAGCTCAATGTTTGGCTTAGTCTTAACTAATTCAACAAGATTAGTGTCGGGTGTGTGTAAGCAAATAATTCCTTTTATGTCTCTGTCAATGAAAAGGTGTCCCAGTCCCAAAATATATCTTTCAATTTGTTCAACTACTCCTATACCTGCTTCATTACGTTTCAATTCCACTACATACAGGGTGTTCGAGCCTCTTTCGACAAGCAACAAATCTAAAATACCGCTTACTGTTGGAAGGTAATACTGTCGCCCAAATATTTTATTGTCCTGATAAACTTCCAAATCCTTTCCGAACACTTTATACCCATACTTTATCTGCTCAACAATCATGTCTTCCAAAATTTTTTCTTTGGCTAACAGCTTCGTTGCTACAAACTTTTCAATGTTGAAAGGTTTCTTAATTTTAAATAACTGCTTGATTAGTTCATCAGCAAATGAAAGATTAGAAGTCTTTTGTTCAAACTTTTGCTTCAACTCTTTATAATAACAATTGTGTGGATATTTTTCGATTGCAAAGTTTAGAATTTCAATTCCTTTTGCATACTCACCCACTTTTTCAATGGCTAAAAGAAAGTTGTTCAGGTCTAAAACAAAAAGGTTCTGTTCTTCACTTTCATTATGTCGGAAAAAGTATAGCTCTTCTAAGCTAAATATTTTTAGAGCCTCCTTATAGTGTTCATAAGCATGTGAGTAATCTTCGATCCTGTTGTAACAATATGCTAAATCATTATGCACATTATACTTCACCAAAAGATATTCATCAGTGCTTTCAAGAGTTTCGTTTTCAACTTTGCTATTCCGCATTGTTGCCTTGAAATTTTCAAGGAAAAGAAGATTGTTTTTAATGGAGTTCTCAAAATTTTCCAAGTCAAAGTAACATAAGGCAATGAAATATGAGGCAACATAATCATCAATTCGGTTAAAATGAAATAAGGCAATTTCTGGTCGTTGATTATCAAGTTCAATCAACCCGTTAATGAAATCAGTAGCGTCTGTGTTATCAGCGTTGGTTAAAGCCTGTTCGTAGAATAGGGATTTTGTCTCTGGATTAAAGAAGTACAAAAGCGGATCCCAAATCAAAAAGAACAAGTCTGGGTTTTCATTTAAATCAGCAACAATGTTTATTGCCAATTCATTGTAAAATTCCTCGTGTTGTCCATTGAAGGCTTCTCTGAATTCGTCTTGGTTTATATATAAAGCATTTGGGGTCACCTCATCTTCCAAACACTCTAAAGTCTCATCCATTTTTTCCTTAGAAAAAGTGTCCTTCAATTCTTGTAAAAGGTAAATTAGCTTATCAATCATTGTCAAATCAGTTAGTCTTTTTAAGTTTTGAGTTTCTTCCGCATGACGCCCAACGGTCAGGGCTTTATGCAGGTTGGGAATTGTTATTCGTCCGCCCACAACCGCTGCTGATTGAAAATATAAAGTTGAATTTAAGAACTAAAGTTGAGATTTATTCGTCCAGCCCGAACTACAGCTTGGATTTGCAATTTGTTGATGTTTGCTGGTCATGCCCAACTTGCATAAAACCCAATGTTAGCTGGCGTTTTGTTTATCGTCGTTTGAATATCCATTTTACCTTTGAACCATTTTCTGGATACTTGTCTGTACATGAATTGCCTTCGCAGAATCCCAATGTCCACCCCGACAATAATTTGAAATAATAACCCCAGTCTGGTTCTTTTGTCAATTCGGTTTGAATTTCTATTGGTAATTCCGTAAACCTTGTTCCAACTTTATAACCTTCAGGTGTCTGAAACTTTTTGTCGTTAGTAGCCAGATAAGTTGTGTCACTGTCATTTGTTACCAAATCAAAATCGCAACCATCAATTTTAATTGTTGTGTAAGGTGACATTTGTCCACTTGATACCAATGTCATTTTACCAAGTGAAATGTTTGGTAAGGTGTCCAGCGTTAATGTTGCCTTGTTTGTATTGTTACTGTCTACCTTGCTTGTGGTGTCTAAAGATTTGGTGTTTGAAAGGTCTGTCTTTAAAGTGTCAGCAGACTCAACTTTTTCTTGTCCTGTGTCACTACAAGAGCAAACTAAAATTGTCCATGTTACTAATAGTAAGGATGGTCTCATAAAATGCCAGCTAACGAAAAAGTATTTGCGAAGGCAGGGAATTCATTGATTGTCCAGCCCGGTACAAATGCCCATTTGAAAATATGTTGTTGAAGTTAAGAACTAAAGCTGAACATTGAATGTCGAGCCCGAACCGCTGCTGATGCCTGGGTAAGCCTCCCCAAAAACAGTACGTTTTAAAAGTAGACAAATTGTTTAATTTTAAAACTGTAAAAGATGAAAAAAAGCACATTCAGTCCTGCACAGATTGCAGGCATTCTCAAAGAGTTTGA